>DFUR01000013.1 GCA_002380425.1 Bacteroidales bacterium UBA4181 | reverse complement strand
TACGTCTCAACCATCTCAAACATGTTTGACCTGAAACATATTGTCCGGGAACACATTCAACGTCTGAAACCTTACTCATCGGCCAGAGACGAGTTTCAGGGAGACGCTTCGGTTTTTCTGGACGCCAATGAAAATCCCTACAACGCCCCCTTTAACCGCTATCCCGATCCCCGCCAAAGGGCACTGAAAGAAGTCATTTCCCGTATTAAGGGCGTGAGCTCTGACTGTCTGTTTCTGGGCAACGGAAGCGATGAGCCCATTGACCTCATTATCCGGGCCTGTTGTACTCCGGGAGAGGACAATATTGTGGCCATTGACCCCACCTACGGAATGTATGCTGTGGCAGCCGATGTAAACGCCGTGGAATACCGTAGGGTTGCGCTCGATGCTCACTATCAGTTCCGGGCAGATGCCTTGTTGCAGGCATGCGACCCCAATACCAAGCTGATTTTTTTGTGTTCTCCCAACAACCCCACCGGCAACAGCCTGTGTTCTGACGAGATTCGGGCTCTTCTGGAAGCGTTTGATGGCATTGTGGTTCTCGATGAAGCCTACATTGACTTCTCCTCCGGTCCCGGATGGGTGTCCCGCCTGAATGACTATCCCAACCTGCTCATTCTGCAGACCTTTTCCAAGGCCTGGGGTATGGCGGGCATCCGCCTGGGCATGGCGATGGGGACCCCGGAACTGATTGCTATCCTCAATAAAATCAAGTACCCTTACAACGTCAACATCCTCACCCAGCAAACGGCCATGAAAGCGCTGACCGACACCCGGAGTCAGGCTGAGTGGGTCCGTACCATCCTTGAGGAAAGGCAACGGCTGTGTGAGGCGATGAACAGGCTTCCGGCGGTGCTGGAAGTGTATCCCACCGATGCCAACTTTTTCCTGATCAGGACGGTGAATGCCAACCAGATATACGCATATCTGGTGGAGAAAGGCATCATTGTCCGCAATCGGTCTTCTGTATCCCTGTGCGGACAATGTCTGCGTATTACCGTGGGCTCGCCCGGTGAGAATCAGGCCCTGCTTGATGCGCTCTCAGCATACCCGGTAGCCCCAAACTCCTGATGTTACATGAAACCTCTGGCCATGAAAAAAGCTTTGTTTATTGATCGGGATGGCACTCTGATTCAGGAGCCTCCTGTTGACTTTCAGGTGGACAGCCTGAACAAGCTTGCCTTTTATCCCGGAGCCATCCGCAATCTGTGGCAAATACGCAACACGCTTGATTTTGAGCTGGTCATGGTGAGCAACCAGGATGGTCTGGGAACCCCATCCTTTCCCGAAGAAGATTTTTGGCCTGCACATCGACTGATGTTGCAGACCTTTGAAGGCGAAGGAGTCACCTTTGACGACATCATCATTGACCGCACCTTACCCCAAGACAACCAGCCCACCCGGAAACCAGGCACAGCCCTCATGGGGAAATACCTGGACGGGAGTTACGACCTGGGGGCATCCTTTGTCATCGGGGACCGGGTTACAGACATACAACTCGCCCACAATCTGGGAGCTAAGGGCATTCTGCTGGGCCCACCTTCACGTGCTGCTGAACTGGAGATTGCAGGTCTTGCCTCAAGCTGCGCACTGATTACCCCCCACTGGGATGAAATTTTCGCTTTTCTGCGTTGCGGAGAACGGAAAGTCACCGTGAAACGGACCACATCCGAGACAGACATCAGCTTGAGTATTGATTTAGATGGATGCGGCAATGCAAAGATTAATACGGGTTTGGGGTTCTTTGATCACATGCTCGAGCAGATTGCCCGACATGGTGGGTGCGATCTGGACATTCAGGTTCAGGGAGACCTCGGTGTGGACGAACACCACACCATTGAAGACACCGGTATTGTTCTGGGCGAAGCAATTGCAAAAGCCCTTGGCAGCAAAAGAGGCATCGAACGCTACGGCTTTGTGCTTCCTATGGACGATTGCCTTGCCCAGGTTGCCCTTGATTTTGGCGGACGTTCCTGGTTGGTCTGGGATGTCCGGTTTGAACGGGAACGCGTTGGAGATGTTCCCACCGAGCTCTTTCACCACTTTTTCAAATCCCTCTCGGACGGTGCTCGTATGAACTTGAATATCAAGGCAGAAGGCGAGAACGAACACCACAAGGCCGAAGCGATTTTCAAAGCCTTCGCACGGGCCATGAAGGCCGCAGTGCGCAGGAATGCATTTCAATACGAGTTGCCTACTTCCAAAGGCATGTTGTAACACCCAATTCCTGACCCATTGAAAGCTCAAACATCTCAAGCTGGTACCCTGAACAACGCCATCATCCTGATGCACTGTCCGGACCAGAAAGGCATCGTTGCCAAAGTAACCGCCTTTATCCACAACAACCGGGGCAATATTCTCGCTCTGGACCAGCATGTGGACAAGCAGGACCAGCACTTCTTCATGCGTATCAAGTGGGCATTGGACGGATTTGCCATTCCCCGCGAAAAGATTGCCGACTATTTCCAGACCTTGATTGCTATCCCCTATCAAATGGAGTTCCAACTCCATTTCACCGATCAGGTGCCCCGGATGGCCATCTTTGTTTCTCAATTCTCACATTGTCTGTATGACATTCTATCGCGCTGGGAGTCAGGAGAATGGGATGTGCAAATACCCCTGATTATCAGCAACCATCAGGATATGTCCTCCATCGCAGAACGCTTTAACATTCCCTACCACTACCTTCCTGTTTTGCCGGGGAACAAAGCAGAGCAGGAACAGAAACAAATGGAACTGCTTGAGGATGCTGGTATAGACTTTATTGTACTGGCCCGATACATGCAGATTCTTACGGAGCAGTTCACCGCCCGCTATCCCAACCGCATCATCAACATCCACCATTCCTTCCTGCCCGCATTTGCCGGCGCCAAACCTTATCACGCTGCCTTTCAGCGCGGGGTGAAGATTATCGGGGCCACCTGCCACTATGTGACCAGTGAACTCGATGAAGGACCCATTATCGAACAGGATGTCGTCAGGGTGAGCCACAAGGATTCTTTGGACACTCTGATTCGGAAAGGCAAGGATCTGGAAAAGATTGTGCTCTCGCGGGGCATCTTCCAGCACCTGAAATACAAGACCCTTGTGTACAAAAACAAAACCATTGTTTTTAGCTGACATGAACATCAAATGTACTTACCAGCCAGCAGAGCAACGCTACGACCAGATGCGCTACCAGCGTTGTGGTCACAGCGGAGTGCTGCTCCCGGCCATTTCCCTCGGACTGTGGCACAACTTTGGGGATGTGGACAATTTCGATGTGGCCAGGGATATTGTTCGCACAGCCTTTGACCTGGGCATCACCCATTTTGATCTTGCAAATAACTACGGCCCCCCTTATGGAGCTGCAGAAGCCAATTTTGGTCGTATGATGCACACCGATCTGTCTCCTTACCGGGATGAACTGTTCATCAGCACCAAGGCCGGATACGATATGTGGCCTGGGCCCTATGGTAATTGGGGATCCCGCAAATACCTTATTTCCAGTCTGAATCAAAGCCTCAAAAGAATGCGTCTGGAGTACGTGGACTTGTTCTACTCCCATCGTCCGGACCCAGCCACCCCCATCGAAGAAACCATGGGAGCACTGGACAGCATTGTCCGTCAGGGCAAAGCCTTGTATGTGGGCCTGTCCAACTACTCCGCGGAACAAACCCTTCAGGCCATTCAAATTCTGCGTTCCCTCGGGACGCCCTGCCTGATTCATCAAGCCCGTTACTCCATGCTGGACCGTTGGGTGGAGAATGGTTTGCTCGATGTCCTAACACGCGAACAAGTGGGATGTATTGCCTTCTCTCCTCTTGCTCAGGGAATGCTCACAAATAAATACCTGCACGGCATTCCCGAAGGTTCCCGGGCCTCCAAGACGTTCAGCTATCTCAAATCCTCAGCCATCACCGAGCAGCAAATACACAGAATCACACACCTCAACGATATGGCCATTAAACGAGGACAAACTCTGGCGCAAATGGCCCTTGCCTGGGTGTTACGGACCCCGGCTATGACCTCCGTGTTGATTGGTGCCAGCAGTGTGGCCCAGTTAAACGACAATATTCAGGCGCTGAAGGTTTCGGAATTTTCGGAGCAGGAACTGAAAGAAATTGACCAACTGCTCAAGGCCTGACAACCCCATGCAAGAGCTCACACCCATTATTGAAATCCGGCAGTTATCCAAGCACTTTAACGGGAAAACTGCCCTGGACCAGATTGACCTGTCTATACGCAAGGGGGAATTTGTAACCATACTGGGCCCTTCAGGATGCGGCAAAACCACACTGCTCCGGATTATTGCCGGGTTTGAGGTACCCAGTTCCGGAGATGTCTGGATGGAAGGTAGTACCCTGACCGACACTCCGCCCCATCTGAGGCCCGTCAACACTGTATTCCAAAGATATGCCCTCTTCCCCCACCTCAATGTGTTTGAAAACATTGCCTTTGGGCTAAAAATTAAGAAAGTAGCCAAGATCTCGCTTGACAAAAAGGGGTGCGAACACACCCGATTGACAGGACTCAGTCCCCGCGAGATTGAGAAGAAAGTCAAGAGTGCCCTGAAGATGGTGGGAATGACCGGGTACGAATTCCGGGATGTGGATTCCCTCTCCGGGGGACAACAGCAGCGGGTAGCCATTGCCCGTGCCATTGTCAATGAACCCGAAGTACTTCTGCTGGATGAACCCCTGGGAGCCCTTGACCTCAAGATGCGTAAAGACATGCAGCTGGAGCTCAAGGAAATGCACCGGAAACTGGGCATCACCTTTGTGTATGTTACTCACGACCAGGAGGAAGCTCTTGCCCTGAGTGATACAGTGGTAGTCATGCGCGATGGCCGCATTCAGCAAACAGGCTCTCCTATTGACATTTACAACGAGCCGGCAAATGCCTTTGTGGCTGACTTCATGGGCGAAAGCAACATTCTGGACGGAACCATGGTCCGCGACCACCTGGTGCGTTTTGCGGACACCGAGTTTGAATGTGTGGATGCTGGATTTGGTGAGAACACCCCGGTTGAAGTCGTGATTCGGCCCGAGGACATATACATCTTTGACAACAACGAAAAGGGCATGCTTACCGGCTTGGTAGTCAGCTCTTTGTTCAAGGGGATCTTTAATGAAATGACTGTGCGGGTGGACAGTTTTGAGTTTGTTGTTCAGGACACCCGCAATTATGAGCCTGGCCGCGAAGTTGGGCTCATCATCCGTCCGGCAGATATTCATGTTATGGAGGTAGAGCGCACCCAAAACCGTTTTGAGGGATCGCTGATTGATGCGGAGCATGTTGCCTTCCTCGATGGGGTGTTCGAGTGTACCCTTCCTTCGGAATTGTCATCCCTTGAAGATATCAAGGGCACCCCAGTGCAGGTGGATATTCGTTTTCACAGGGTGATCCTGCACGACAATGAAGAAGACGGCATCATTGCCGGTGAGATTGCCTTCATTCTCTACAAATGCGACCATTTCCACCTCACTGTACACACAGACAGCGGCGAGGATATCTACGTCAACACACAGGATGTGTGGGATGTGGGGGACCGTGTTGGCATCAGCGTTAAACCCAGGTACATCAAGTTATCTGTCCCCTAGCATGAAACGGATCACCAGAAAATCGTACGCCCTCCCATACGCTGTGTTTTTGGCGCTGTTTGTGGTGATACCCCTTTTCTTAATTTTACTCTATGCACTGACCGCTCCTGACGGGCACTGGACACTGCAAAACTTTGCCAAATTCTTCTCCCAGACACAAGCCGTCAACACCTTTGTCTATTCTCTGGGCATTGCCATGATTACCACCATGGTTTGTATTCTTATCGGCTACCCCATTGCTTATATTCTGAGCAACCCGCGTTACAATCGCTCTCAAACCTTGGTGATGCTCTTTATTTTGCCCATGTGGATCAACTTTCTGCTGCGCACCCTGGCTACCGTAGCTCTGTTTGACTTCCTTCGCATCCCACTGGGCGAGTTCTCACTTGTCTTCGGAATGGTTTATAACTTCCTGCCATTCATGATACTGCCCATATACAACATCCTCCAAAAGATGGATAAAAACCTCATCGAAGCAGCTCAGGATTTGGGGGCCAATCCCAGACAGGTGTTTTTAAAAACCACCCTGCCACTCTCCCTGCCCGGCGTAGCCAGCGGGATTATGATGGTGTTCATGCCCACCATCTCTACCTTTGCCATCGCCGAGCTTTTGACCGTGAACAACATCAAGCTGTTTGGCACTGTTATCCAGGAAAGCATCAACAACAATCTTTGGAATTATGGCTCAGCACTGTCCCTGATTATGCTTCTATTGATTGGAGCCACCACCATGCTGACTTCCCGTGAGGGCAGCTCAAGAGAAGGAGGCGGCCTGTGGTAAAGTCGTCAACTATAGCCCGATTCTTTCTTTGGAGCATTCTGCTGATGCTGTATGCACCCCTGATCATCATCGTGCTGTTTTCCTTCACGGAATCGAAGGTTATCGGCAACTGGACCGGGTTTTCGGTACAGCTCTACGGCAACCTGTTTTCTGGCGCTACCAGCGTCAAACTCATCCGGGCACTGGTCAATACGCTGCTCATCGCTCTGATTTCCGGGATGCTCTCCACCCTATTGGGCAGCGTTGCTGCAGTAGGCATCTTCAACCTGCGCAACCGCACCCGGAAAATCATACAATCGGTGTCCAGAATCCCGATTCTAAACGCTGATATCATCACCGGGGTTTCGCTGCTGTTGCTCTTTGTGTCTTTGGGAATTTCCAGAGGCTTTGTCACCGTGGTACTGGCTCATGTCACTTTTTGCACCCCCTATGTAGTGCTGAGTGTGATGCCCAGGTTGCACCGCATGGACCCCAATCTGTACGAAGCTGCTCTTGACCTCGGCGCTACCCCTTCCATGGCGCTCAGGAAGGTCATTCTCCCGGAGATTCTACCGGGCATCATCAGTGGCTTTATTCTCTCGGTGACCCTCTCCATTGATGATTTTGTCGTTACCATCTTCAATATCGGCAACGAAGGGTTGGAAACTCTTTCCACTTATATCTACAACGATGCCCGCAAGGGAGGTCTCACACCAGAACTTCGCGCCCTCTCCACCATCATATTCATCATGGTTCTGACTCTGCTGATCATCATCAACCGAAGGGCTCAAAAAAAACAACCGGCAAGGAATCTAAAATAGTCTATATTTGTTCCCTCATTCTCAATCTTAATGCAGTGAAAACACTCCGGAACCTTCTTCCTCACCTGCTCATTCTGATGACAGTAGTGCTTATGTGGAACCGTTGTACATCTGGAGGAAACTCCGACCGGGAACATACCCTCAAGGTGTACAACTGGGCCGATTACATTGACGAAAGCGTCCTTACGGAATTTGAACAATGGTATGAGCAGCAAACTGGTGAGCAAGTGCACGTTGTCTATCAAACTTTTGACATCAACGAAACCATGCTCACCCAGATTGAAAAGGGCAAGGAAGATTACGACTTGGTTTGTCCGTCCGACTACATGATTGAGCGCATGATGAACCTTGGGCTTTTGCTGCCCATTGACACCACTCTGACCGGAGAAGTGAACTACCTGAACAATGTGTCACCCTATATCTCCAAAGAAATGGGGAGTATTACCGCCGAAAGCGGAGCCCGCCTGAACGAATACACCATTGGATATATGTGGGGTACAACCGGCATTTTGTACAATGCCGATTCCGTGGGCTATGATGATGTTCAGAGCTGGGCCGTTCTGTGGAACCCGGCCTACAAGGGAAAGATCCTGATGAAAGACAGTGGCAGGGACACCTATGCTGCCGCAGCCATCTACGCCTATCGTCAGGAACTTGCCGAAGGTCGCACCACCCCCACTCAGGTTATCAACGACACCTCTGACGAGGCCATTGCCCGCGTGGAAGCCCTTTTGAAGGCCCAGAAACCCCTTCTGTTTGGATGGGAAGTGGACTTTGGAAAAGAATATATGACCAAGGGCAAGGCATTGCTGAACCTTGCCTGGAGCGGAGATGCCATCTGGGCTATGGACGAGGCAGCACTTTCCGGAGTGCGGCTGGACTATGCCGTGCCCGCCGAAGGGAGCAATATCTGGTTTGACGGGTGGGTCATTCCCAAGTATGCCCAAAACGTCAAGGCGGCCCACTACTTTATCAACTTCCTTTGCCGCCCGGATATTGCTCTCCGAAACATGGAAGCCATCGGCTACGTCAGCACTGTGGCTACCCCGGAGATTCTGCAGGCAGTCACAGATTCAACATTGACTGAAACGGTTGACGCAAGCTATTTCTTTGGTTCCGGGAGCGACTCTGTTTTGGTCAACCCCATCATGTACCCGCCCCTTTCCGTGGTTCAGAAATGTGGCATTATGAGAGACTTTGGCGCACGCAATGCCCAAGTGTTCGATATGTGGAGCAATGTCAAGGGCAATCAACTCTCCATAGGCATCATCCTGGTGATTGTGTGTGTGCTGGGGGGAATAGCCGGATACAGTATCTATGCCTTCACCCGGAAATCCCGCCGCAACAGGAAAGCGAAAAAATCCCCTCACAAAAGAGCATGAAGATAGTTCGCAGCCTCAGGCGTCAATCCGGGCGTAGCGGGCGTTGCGTTCGATAAACTCCCGGCGGGGCGGCACATCATCCCCCATCAACATCGAGAAGATACGGTCGGCTTCAGCAGCGCTGTCAATAGAAACCTTGCGCAGTGTCCGGGTATCCGGATTCATCGTTGTCGCCCATAACTGCTCGGCATTCATTTCGCCCAAACCTTTATAGCGTTGCTGGTGGGCTCCTTTGCCGAGTTTTTCATGCGCTGCCAGACGGTCTTCTTCCGTCCAGCAATAAATCTCCTGTTTTCCTTTTTTAACCAGGTACAGGGGGGGCGTAGCAATGTACAGGTGGCCGTTCCGGATCAGGTCGTTCATGTACCTGAAGAAAAACGTCATGATCAGGGTGGTGATGTGGCTTCCGTCCACATCCGCATCGGTCATGATGACAATCTTGTGGTAACGCAATCCAGAAGTATTCAATGCCTTACTGTCCTCTTCAGTACCGATGTGCACACCAAGGGCAGTGAAAATATTCCGGATTTCCTCGCTGTCCAGAATCTTGTGTTCCATAGCCTTCTCCACGTTCAGGATCTTACCCCGGAGCGGAAGGATGGCCTGATAGGCCCGGTTACGGCCCTGTTTGGCAGTACCTCCTGCAGAATCTCCCTCAACGAGGAAGATCTCACACACTGACGGGTCCTTATCAGCACAGTCGGCCAGTTTCCCGGGCAGGCCAGCCCCCGAAAGCACATTCTTGCGCTGAACCAGCTCGCGGGCTTTACGGGCAGCATGCCGTGCCGTAGCCGCAAGAATCACTTTATCAACAATCTGCTTGGCCTCCCGGGGATTTTCCTCCAGAAAGTTGCCCAAAGCTTCACTCACTGCATTGTCTACAGCCCCCATCACCTCGCTGTTCCCCAGCTTGGTCTTGGTTTGCCCCTCAAACTGAGGTTCGGCCACTTTCACGGAAATAACCGCCGTGAGACCTTCGCGAAAGTCGTCCCCACTGATATCGAACTTCAACTTGGCCAGCAATCCCGACTTGTCGGCATAAGCCTTCAGCGTACGGGTGAGGCCTCTGCGAAAACCCGCCAGATGGGTACCTCCCTCAATGGTATTGATGTTGTTGACATAAGAGTGCACATTCTCGGTGAACGAAGTATTGTAGTGCATGGCTATCTCCACAGGAACCCCGGCTTTCTCCGTTTCCAGATAAATAGCCTTGTCAATGAGTTTCTCCCGGGTAGCATCCAGATAATCTACAAACTCCAGAAGTCCCCGTTCCGAGTAAAACGCTTCGTCCCGGATGGCCTCCGCATCCTCCTGAATCCGCTCATCCCGAAGCATCAGCCGGATTCCTTTGTTCAAAAAAGCCAGCTCGCGCAGGCGGGACTGAAGAATATCGAAATTGTACTCTACCGAAGCGGTAAAAATCGTAGGATCGGGCTTGAATGTGATGATTGTGCCCCGGTCGTCGCAAGTGCCTTCCGTACGCACATCCCCCAAAGGTTTCCCCTGGGCAAATTCCTGAACATACACCTTGCCATCCCGATGGATTTCGGCCCGCAGATGTGTGGAAAGCGCATTCACGCAGGACACCCCTACCCCGTGCAAACCACCGGAAACCTTGTAGGAGCCTTTGTCAAACTTCCCTCCGGCATGCAGTACCGTCAACACAACCTCCAGAGCCGATTTTTTTTCCTTCTCATGAAAATCCACAGGAATACCACGCCCATTGTCCCGAACCCTGATCGAATTGTCCTGAAGAATCACCACCTCTATATCCGAGCAGTGACCTGCCAGAGCTTCATCAATGGAGTTGTCCACCACTTCGTACACCAAGTGATGCAAACCACGCACACCGGTGTCCCCGATGTACATGGAAGGGCGCTTGCGTACGGCTTCGAGGCCTTCGAGGACCTGGATATTTTCAGCAGAATAGGAATTTTCCAGCGGTTGGGTAATCGCTGCATCTTGCGGCTCTGTACTCATTTTGTTCCTTTAAAATGCGAATGTAACTCCTCCCATGACCTGAAAACGCTGGATGGGATAGTTCATCCACCTGTAATATTTTGAGGTCGTGAAGTTACTCAATTTTGTGAAGACCGACAAACGATTTGTGAGGAAATATTCAGCCTTAAGTCCAAAATTCAGCACCCCGTCAATTCTTACTTCGCTCTGAAAATCAGGCACATCCGGAATGAGGTCCAAATAATAGCGATTCCCAGTGGCCGTCACGTCGAACTGCAGCGACCAACGGGATTCGTACACATACCGGGCCACCAGAGACGCTTCAAAATCCGGCCTGTCCAGCATATGATTCCAAGGCTCAACCTCATAATGGTAATAGGTCCCCTTGAAGGTCAGGTCAAAATTGTCTGAAGGTTGCACATACAAATCCACCCCCATCGTGAACTGCTTATAACTGACAGGCAGAGCAAAAAAATAGTTCTGGGACGCAGGGGTGTCCGCATTCAGGAACACCCGGTCTCCCTTGACTGAAGAATAGGAAGAGCGGAGATAATATTGAGCCAGCGAACCCAGAGAGCCTTTAAAACCGGCGTATATCTGAAACCGGGTGTCGGTAAAGGTGGGCACATTGTACCCCGACATCAGGTGCGGATTTTCTTCGATCATCGAACGGTAGGAACGAGTCCGGACACCACCATTCACTCCGGCAAAAGGAATCAGAGCGTCATGAATGAGTTCATACTGTATCTCGGCCACAGGATACAAACGATAGTGCATATGATCCCCCTCTTCCTTGAACAGCTGGGCCTTGGCGCCCAACTCCAAACGCATCTTGTCGGTGGTAATCAGGTAATAAGGATTCCCGGCAGTAGTGACAGCCCTTCCATTTTGCAGCATGACATCGCTACGATCGAGCATGTCCGCCATGTAGCGCAGGCCCATACTGCCTTTCTGCAGTTCTCCGGCCAACATCAGCTGACGTTCACGGGCATCAAAGTCATCGGTAGTGTTCCTAAGCGACAAGGTTCCGGAATAGCTCACCTTAGAACGATTGAGCGACCGCACAGCAACATTGAGGTCGCCCATCTGGTATATATTGCGGATGTCTTTCCTTGCCAGATGCAGATGTGCGGGGAAACCGTGAGGGTCATAACCATAGGCATGCGAAACCAGTCTTCGGTATCCAACATCGGCCGAGAGTGAGAAAGCCCGGAAAAATGTCTTTCCGTATGCAGAAAAACGGTTGTCCGAAAATCCTGAAAACACCTTGTGTCCATTGTCGAGTTCCACCTTTCCGTCTGAGGACAGATGCGACAGGTTCAGGCCACCGGAGAACTTTTCGGAGCGCCGGGTGTTCAGGGCCAACTCCCCCATTGGGGTACGGTAAGTGCCCAGGCCGAGCCGCAGATATCCAATATTCAGCTCTGGAGTCTGCACCGGCTGCAGGCCTGCTGCTCTTGCAGTGCTTTGGGACAACGGGCTATCCAGGCGTTGGGATGTGATGGAATAATTAAAACTGGGACGGATGGTAGCGGTGTCAATCATCCCTGGCAATTGGTCGAGCTTAACAGCCTCGTTGACAGAGGGCTGATAGGGTTTGGTGAGCAGCAATTCCTGTTGCAAACCATCCTGGGCCATACCAACAAAAGGCAGCACCAGCGGCAAAAGAGCCAACAAACGACTTAATTTATTCATAGTGGTACAATATAGATAAACAATTTATGGCTTGATTTTGCCCAGTTTCGCACGGGCCTCATCCAAAATTCCGTCATCGGTTTTTTGATAGTTATCCAGCAAGCTCTGCAAGGTCTGACGGAGCATAAAGGTATCCTGACGAGCCGCATACACATCACTCAAAACCAGGTAGCTTTTGGCCATCCAGAAGAGCTGGGGGGATTTCTGTTCCCCAAAATCAAACACTACTTTCTGAGCCTCATCGAGTTTACCCTGACGGAAGAGAATATCAGCCACCCGGTAACGGGCCTCCGCCCCTGTTTCGGTACGGACCTCAGACGAAAGCCCCTGATACCCGGCCAGAGCCTCGGGCAACTGCCCCAGCTGCAGGTAAGCATCTGAGAGCATCCTTTTCACCTCGGTGGTTTCAGCAGGCTGCAACAGACGGGAGTCGGGCAACACCCCGGCCTCGCGGACCACACCCTGAAAGTCCTTTTTGAGATACAAACAACGCAGCACCCCCAGGCGAGCTCCATGTACCACCGAAGCATCAGTGGATTCATCGGCAAGAGCTTCAAAATAACCCTCGGCCTCATCATAACGTTGCCGCTGAAACAAAATAGCCGCCGAAGCCTTCAGTGCCGCCTCGCGAAAAGACGTTCCCATGGACCGGGAAGCCTCTGCGTAATGCAGTAGCGACTCCTCCTGATGGTCCAGCCGAACCAGACACTCGGCCAGATAAAAATGCGCCTTTTGCGTAAAACTGCCCTCAGGGAAGCGCTCCAGATATGTGCCCAGCCGAACCGATGCATCCTGGTAGCGTTCCTTGGTAAAGAGGTTTTCGGCAACCTGAAACAGCAGTGAATCCTGTTCTCCCCTCCGGACCATCGTTCCAGCACCCAGCGATGCGATATAATCCACATATTCTTCCGGCGCATTCCGGTCCACAAAAATGGTCCGGATTCCGGTGAGTGCATTCCGGACATCTTCAGTGCCGGGATACTCCCGGACCACCAGAGAATAAAAAGACAGGGATTGCTCCGCTTCATCCATATTGTAATAAACCAGGCCCAGCTGTTGCAAAGCACGCGCCCTGTAATCACTGTCCGGGTAGTTGTCCGTCACCTTCCGGAAGGCATCAATAGCCTGCTTGCGGTCATTGAGGGCAATGTAGCTCCGCCCCGTTTCATACCAAGCATCATCAGTATATTCCGAGGCCGGGAAACGGCTCATAAGCCCGGCAAGGGTCCGGATACGGGACAAATGATCGTTGAGAAGCCCCTGTGCAAACCCCGTCTGAAACAGGGCATAGTCAGCAGGCGGAGCGTTCAGGACTGCCACCTTTTGATACCACTGCACGGCACTGGCGTACTGCGCTTCCATGAAATAGGTGTCCCCCATCCGGCACTGGGCATCGGACACCTTCCTGCCGGCAGACTCCCGTCCGAGGGAGATAAACCGTGAGAACCAGGTACGGGCTTCCGGGTAATCCTTCAGCCGGAAATACACATATCCCAGCCCGTACATAGCCGCAGGATACTCCTCGAGTGTCAAAGCCGAAGGAGCCGTGAGGAACCGGCGGTACATGGCAATAGCCTGAGTATTCAGGCCCAGACCGTAGTATGCCTCCCCCTTGAGATAATAACAGCGGTTGCCCAGATCAGGGTCCATGGCTGCATACTCCAGAGAACGGTCCAGCAGCCCCAGTGCAGGCTCATACTGCTGCGCCTCTATCAATTCCAGGGCACGAAAGTATGCGGAACGCTGAAAAGCGGCTTTCATCCGGTCCTGCTCCATCGGGCCCCGCTGCAAGGCATCCAGAGCCATCTGGTAGTTGCGTGATTCATGATACAGCAACGCCAGATAGCCCCAGGCATCTTTCACCTGGGCAGACTGGGGAAACCGTTCCAGAAATGAAGTAAACCGGCCGATAATCTCAGGAAGAGGTTTGTCCTTGAGTTCATAGGTCAGTACGGCCTCATTATACAGAGCCTCGGCCATCTGACGGGCCGAAACAGCCGAAGCTGTTCCCGCAGGGGTTGATCCTGAAGTGGCAAAAGCCTCCCGGGCCAGAGCTTTCTCTCCAAGCCGGAGATAGCAGTCAGCCATATGGAAAGAAGCATTCTGAGCCAGCGCCCCCCCGGCAGGCAGAACCCCTCTGAAGTGGCCCACAGCCTGATCAAAACGCTGCAGTTGATACAAACAGTACCCCAGCCGGTAATGCTCCTCGGCCGAGGGTTCCCGTCCATCCACACTGCCCGAAAGATACTCCAGAGCGCGGGCGTACTCAGCCAGGCGGAAATGGGCATTCCCGATCAATCCCAGCACCTCAGCCCGCTTGTCCGAGGCAATCCCGTTCAGCATGGCCGGCCCCTCATCGGCCACCTGCCTGAACTTTTCCTGAACAAACCAAATCTGAACAATATACGAAGCAACCAGCCCTTTGTACGAAGGCTGGTCACGGAGCCTCAGGAATCCAGGGAGGGCCGCATCGTACTTTTGCTCGGTAAACAGAATGTGCGCATAATAATACAAAGCAGGAGCTCCGTACTGCGGATCCTCATAACGCACATCGGCAAAATACCCCCGGGCATTTGCCATATCATTGAGCGAAAACAAGGAATATCCCATCAGGAAATAATACCTGTCCCGTTCCTGAGCCGGAACATTGCCCGGCTGCAGTTTCTCCAGCCACGACTTGCACAGGGAATACTCCTTACGGTCAAAAAAATACCTTCCTGTCCTGAGCGTTAACGTTGTGGCACCCGGATGCGCAGGCAGATCCTGCACAAAAGACTCCGCCAACCGGGGCGCATCGGTATGATTGAGTTCCAAGGCACAGATGGCCTCATGGTAGCGGGCATTTCCGTAAAGCACAGAACGGGCATCCTCTGCCTGGTCCATGGCCTCCCTGAAACGGAATCGGGCAGTGGCGTACTGGCCGCGTTCAAAAAGTTGCAAGCCATCCCGGTAGGCCGCTTCGGCACCCGTTGAACCCGGCTGGGCAGACACATCCGGCAACAGCGCCGCTATCAAAAAAAGGAAGGAAAACAGAAATCTCAGGACGGGACCATGCATAGCTATCGGATAAGCAAAACAAAGTTGTAGATTTTTTTAATTTTGCACAAAAAACATACCGGGAAAAGACAGAGAACCTCACCAAGAACCATGCCCCGGAATCAACAGGAATGAATCAATTGAACGCCTTTACATTATGAGAAAATTTGCCACAATCATTCTTTCCGTCCTCTGGCTCTCGCCTGCCGTGCCCGCATTGGCCCAAAACATCTTCACCCTTGGCGACTCCAACGGTGAAGCACGGGATGGCTGGGTGGCGCAACTGAAAACACTCCTTCCCGGAGCCACCATTTTCAACCAGTCTCTCTCGGGCAACACCATCGGTTTTGACAATCTGGGACAGGAACGGCTCAACACCCTCAAAAATGTGGATAAATACGTCCAGGCGGCCATCGAAGCAGCCCAGGGCCGGCCCTATGACTATCTGGTCGTCTGCCTGGGAACCAATGATTGTAAGGCTGAGTATGCCGACCGCCAGGAAGAGGTGAAGGATAATTTTTCCCGGTTGCTCCAGACCCTCAGGCAGCACCCCGTATGGGAGGGCAAATGTCCCAAATTGGTCATTGTTACCCCGCCCCCTTATGGCGAGGACAGCATTATGCTCGAAAAGTACAAAGGTGGCGATGCCCGTGTCAAGGCACTGGTACCGGTGATGAAGAAAGCTGCCCGGAAGAACAAAGCCCTGTTTGTGGATGTCTATACCCCCCTGAAACCCCTGTACGCGGGGCTCTCTCCTGACGGAATCCACATGAAAGCCGAAGGACAGCAGATCATTGCCCGGCAAATCATTGCGAAACTCAAGCTTCGGTAAAACGGGATATCATGAGCATCCGGCTGATTCAACTGCCTAAAATCGCGGACCAACGAGGCAATCTGTCCTTTATTGAGGCCCAGCACCACATTCCTTTTCCTGTAGAACGCGCTTATTGGTTGTACGATGTCCCCGGAGGCGCGTTTCGGGGCAGCCATGCCTTCAGGGAAACCGAGGAATTCATCGTGGCCTTGTCCGGAAGTTTTGACGTGTTGCTCGATGACGGGCATCAGAAGTACACCTACACCCTCAACCGGTCCTACATGGGGCTGTATGTACCCCGGATGGTCTGGCGGACCATCAGCAACTTCTCCACCAATTCCCTGTGCCTGATTCTGGCCTCACAGCCCTATCGTGAAAATGAGTATATTCGCGATTACAATCAGTATTTGGAAAGCATCCGATGACACCCAGCACCCCCAAGAGCACCGGTCCTGTACCAACACAACCTCTGGTAACCGACTGCCCGGTCATAGCCCTCAGACGCATCCATCACGATGCCGGAAACCTCACCCCGGTTCAGGAGGGAGACGGGGTACCGTTTGGCATCCAAAGAGTATTCTATATCTATGACATCCCCGGGGGTGAAGACAGGGGCGCACATGCCCACCGGCAATGTCACCAGTTTCTGATTGCAGCCTCGGGCAGCTTCGAAGTGGCGTTGTGCGACGGTAAGGAACAAAAAACAGTATTTCTCAACCGCCCCTACTTTGGGCTGCACATCCCTCCCGGAATATGGGCTGCCGAAAAAAACTTTTCCTCCGGAGCTGTATGCCTGGTATTCACCTCGCATCGTTTCGACCCCGAAGATTATATCCGTGATTACGAGGAATTTCTCGCTTTTCGCGGGCTTAAAACCAACGACATCCCCACCCCATGATCCATCCCTCTGCTGAAGTCCAGACCCCGAATATCGGCCCCGAAACGGATGTGTGGCAACATACCGTGATCCTTTCGGGCGCTGTGGTGGGGAATCAATGCAACATCAATGCCCATTGTTTTGTCGAAAACGATGTGGTGATTGGCGACCGGGTTACCCTCAAGTGTGGGGTGTACCTCTGGGACGGCCTGCGGGTGGAAAACGATGTCTTCATCGGCCCCAACGCCACCTTCACCAACGACAAGTATCCCCGCTCGCGCCAGCATCTTTCGGTGTATCCCCGGACCGTTCTGGGCGAAGGTTGTTCCATTGGAGCCGGGGCCGTGATATTGTGTGGGCTCAGCATCGGACGGAAAGCCATGATCGGGGCTGGCAGTGTGGTTACCCACAATGTGCCCGAAGGAGAACTGTGGGCGGGCAACCCTGCCCGATTTGTACGAAAACTTCAAGAAGATGATAAAATTTCTTGATCTACAGGCCATTAATAACGCTCACGGTGCGCAAATTCAAGCAGCCATGGAGCGGGTACTCCGGTCCGGGTGGTATTTGCTGGGCCAGGAAGTCCGTGCCTTTGAAGAGCAGTATGCCCGCTATTGCGGGGCAGCGCATTGTGTGGCCGTGGCCAACGGGCTGGATGCGCTCAGCCTGATCCTGAGAGCCTCTGTGGAAACGGGCCGCCTGCATGAGGGGGACGAAGTGCTGGTTCCTGCCAACACCTATATTGCCACCATACTGGCCATCACCCAAAACCGGCTTGTCCCGGTGCTTGTTGAACCTGATATGGCCACCTACAATCTGGACCCGCTTCAAATCCCCCGTGCCATCACCTCGCGTACCCGTGCTATAATGGCCGTTCACCTGTACGGACTGGCGGCCCCCATGGATGTACTGTCCGATGTGGCGAAGAAGTATGGATTGCTTTTGTTTGACGATGCTGCGCAGGCCCACGGAGCCACCCTGAATGGAGTTCGTACCGGAGCCATGAGCCTGGCCACCGGGTTCAGCTTTTACCCCGGGAAGAACCTGGGTGCCCTTGGGGATGCCGGTGCAGTAACCACCGATGACCCTGAACTGGCCCGGGCCGTACGCACCCTGGCCAATTATGGCTCCAGCAAAAAATACATCAATCAGTACCAGGGTGTGAACAGCCGTATGGATGAACTCCATGCCGCAGTGCTGCAGGAGAAGCTGCCTTATCTGGATGCCGAAAACCAGCGGCGCCGGGAGATCGCAGCCCTCTATTGCCAGCACATCCGTCATCCGGAGGTCAACCTCCCCTCCATGGACAAACCCGAACACATCACTCAGGACAGGTCGCATGTGTGGCACATCTTTGCCGTACGCACCCCACACCGCACTTCCTTGCAGGAACATCTCAATACTTGTGGCATCCAGACCTTGATTCACTACCCTGTGCCTCCGCACAAACAAGAGGCATACAAAGCCTGGAACCACCTCCACTTGCCGGTTACCGAAGCCATCCACCAGCAGGAACTCAGCCTGCCCCTAAGCCCGGTCCTGACACAAGAGGAAGCCTTCAAGGTTGTGGAAGCCGTCAATCTATGGAAACCCTGAGCACCATGGAGCCTGACCAGCCTACCCCACATTGGAAGGATCAACTCAAAGCCCGTATTTCAGAGCTGCGGCACAATGCCTTTGTGTCCACCAGTGCTTTGAGTGCCACCGCCCAGGTGATTGTGATGGCTGCCGGGTTTGTATCGGCCAAGATACTGGCCGAGTATCTGGGTCGCGAAGGGGTGGGATATTTCAACCAGTTCACCAAGTTCATCGCCACCGCAACCATCTTTTCCTCTCTGGGGCTCACCTCAGGGGTGACCAAATATGTGGCAGAGTTCCGGGACCGTCCCGGAGAACGGGCTGGTTTCATCAGCACCGGATTCCTGCTGGTACTCTCCGGCACACTAGTGACCTCCTTGTTGCTGATGCTGTTTCCCTCCTTTTTTAACGAGTGGACCTTCGAGGGCAAGCTCGAGTTCTCCTACCTGTTTGTGCTCTTTGGCGTGTTGCTGATTCTCACCAACCTTAACTTCTTTGTCATTTCGGTGTTTAACGGACTCCAGATGTACCGTACCGTGGTGATGCGCAATATATATCAGGCATGCTCCGCCTTGGTGCTGCATCTGGCCCTGACCATCTGGTGGGGACTTCCGGGTGCCCTGCTGGGGCTGGTACTCACCCAATCCCTCATTTTTGTGCTGCTGCTCCCAGAAATGCGTCACAAGGCCTATTTAAAGCCCTCTGAGCTGACCGGGCATTTTCGTAGGGAATACGTCCCCCTGTATGCCAAATTCATGGTGATGGTCCTTGCAGCCAATCTATTTGGAAACCTGCTGCAACTTCAGCTCCAGAACAATGTTATCGGACAGATCGGGGCATCGGCCTTGGGAGAAATGACCGCGGTCTTTAAAATCAGCAGCATCTACCTCAATATTGCCACCGGAATCATTGGGTTGTATTTCCTGCCCAAGTTCGCTGCTGAGCCCGACCCCGAAAAGCTGGGGCTGCTGCTGCGCCGCACCCTGACTGTCATCGTAGGCTTTGTGGTCATCGGGGGCACCGGCTTTATGCTCCTCAAATCCATACTGATTCCCCTGTTTTTCAAGGCTGAGTTCCTCACCGCAACCCCGCTGGTGAAGTACCAGGTTTGCGGGGACTTGTTCAAAGGAGCCGGTTATGTCCTCAGCTACCTGCTCATCGCCCGTGGCCGGACCTATGCCTACCTTGTGGCCGAGATTGCCTGCGGAAGCTCCTATTATGTGATATCCAAACTCCTGCTGGCATCCTCGGGCATCGAGGCCCTGATGATAGGCTATGTGGTGTCGAACGTCCTGTATCTGCTGATTCTGGCGGTGATCACTTTCCGGATGGTCACCAGGGGGATGAGTAAAAAATTCATATAGCCATGAAGAATAAACTACGCTCCCTGCTCCGAAGGCAAATTCTTGCTCTTTTGCGCCCGGTGTTCCGCTACGAGCTCAGCCGCAAGGATCAACTCATCGGAGCCCTGCTGGACTACCACACATCCCTGCAGGCGGACATGGAGGAAACAGACCAGGACTTTTCCTGTGCTGCTATTGTGTTTTCCAGAAACCGGGCCATCCAGCTCCACGCCCTGCTCAGCAGCTACTTTAACCATGTAACCCATCCCGTACCCCTGCACATCCTGTTCACCTGCACGCCTGAGCACGAACGCTCCTATCAGGACCTTCAGGAGTTGTTCCGGGAGCATCCGGTGACCTTTCACCGGGAGACCGATTTCAAACCGCAACTGGAGGAGCTGATGGAGCGGCTGAGTGTGCAGAAACTATTCTTCATGACCGATGATGCCCTGTTCATTCAGCGTATTGATCTGCGCGATTTTCTTCGGTTCAACCCGCTCAAAGCCCTGCCTACGCTCACTAAAGGCCTCGATAATACATTCTGTTTTACAAAGAATTGCCCACAAATACTTCCACCATTGGTCGAAGAATATCCGGGGATGCATTCCTGGTACTGGTATCAGGCAACCGATGCCCCGGAATGGAGCTATCCCCTGTCCCTTGACGGCACTCTTTTCCATCGCGCGGAGATACTGCATTACATCCGCCGTACATCCTACAAAGCCCCCAACAGCCTGGAAGGAAACCTTCAGCTATTCCTGCCCGTTTTTGATCATCGCAAAGGCATCTGTTTTTCCAGAACCCCCTATGTGAATGTGCCCTGCAACCTGACCCAATCTGAGTGCAAGAACCGCAGCACCGGGGCCTTCACGGTCGAAGAGTTGCTGCAAAAGTGGTGCGAAGGGTACCGTATTTTTTGGGAAGAATGGCTCGGAGCTACCCACAGAGAAACACAAAATGCTGTTTATAAATTTGTTAAACGATAATTTCGACAACCTTACCCATGGCCCGAGTTTCTATATGTGTCTGCACCTACAACCAACAGGATACCCTGCGGGAGACCCTCGAGAGCCTGCTGCGACAGCAAGGCGATGTGGACCTGGAGATCCTTGTGGGTGAAGACGCCTCGACCGACAATACCCGGGAAATCCTGCTCTCAGCGGCAATGGAAGATGCCCGGATTATCCCGGTGCTTCAGGAGCACAATCTGGGGCTCACAGCCAATTTTCACAGCCTGCTGGAACAGTGCTCCGGAGATTATATCTGCCTCTGTGCCGGAGATGACTTTTGGCACGATCCCCTCAAGCTCAGCAAGCAGACAGCCCTGCTCGAGCTGGAGCCTCAAACCGGTGTCGTCTATACAGGGGTGATTCGATGGCATACGGATTTGCCCGGACAACCCAGGGAAACCTACATCCCTCCCGAACTGCCTGCAGGCGGGGAGTTCAAGGCACTCATGCACAACAATCCCATCCCGGCCATAAGTGTGTGTTTTCGTAAATCACTTCTGAGATTTCTCAATCTGAATCAACTGCGGCAACAAGGCTTCACCATTGAGGACTACCCAATGTGGCTGGAGTTCTCCCGCCACACCCGGTTTGTCTGCATCCCCGAGCCAACGGCCACCTACCGCATCACCGGCACATCCATCAGCCATTCCAACCAATACGACAAAAACATACGCTATCAACAGGCCATTTTTGACATCCGGGATTATTTCCGCGCCAAGTACCCTGACAGCGGAATGTCCCAGGTACAGGCTGACACCCTGCGCTTTCGCAGGCTCGCCAACACGGCTCTGTCATTTGGAAAATATGCCGAAGCCCGGCAATTCTGCCGGCAGATTCCTCTATGGCATGCCCGCTGGAGGGGCTACCTCAAAATGCTGCTTCACAGCAGGGCTTCGTCCAGATAGAGTGAACGGGTAAGCTCCTTGAAATCATCCGAGAAGCTCTGCTCATCTCTATAAATAGTCAAAGTTTTTTCAAGCACAGCACGCTGTCTGCGTCCAAAGGCCAGCAATGCCCGGTGGAAGCCCCTTCCTGGCCGTGAAGACACGCACAACCGGCTATGGAGATAAAGTCCTGACGCTGTTGCCTGCGCTACACAAGCCAACATCCGGTCATAGGGCACGATAACGGCAAACACACCATCGGGTGCCAGACAGGCACACGTCCCTGCCACCAGTTCCGGGAAAGGCAAGGCATCATCATGACGCGCCAGGGTGCGTCCGGCATGCTCAGATTTAAGAGATTGGGAGAAAAAGGGAGGATTAGACACCACCAGATCATAAGGGCGGCAGCCAGACAAAGAAACGCCTCTTGCCTCCATCGGGGAACCCGAAGCGGTCGAAGGGAAGCCGGAAATCAAGGATACAAACTGCTGGAAGGAAGTGTGCACGATGGAGACCTGCCGTTGCAGGCCATTCTCTGACACATTTGCCGTGGCCCGGAAAATGGCAGACTCATCCAGCTCCACCCCATCCACATGCGCTACGCCCGAAGCGGCCAGGGCCAGGGCTATCAGCCCTGTACCCGTACCCACATCCAGTGCCCGTTCAGCTGGAAACTGACCTGCCCAGGCAGCCAGCAACACTCCGTCCGTACCCACCTTCATGGAGCAACCCTCCTGACGTACGGAAAAGTGTCTAAAGCGAAACATAGCAGGCTAGACGCCCGCAGGCATCATTTTGAGAAACGCTACTTCCTGAGGAGTCAGGAAACGCCATTTCCCTCTTTTCAGACCCTTCTTGGAGAGGCCCGAGAAGTACACCCGGTCGAGTTTGCTGACCTTGTAGCCCACCTGATCAAACATACGCCGAACCACCCGGTTACGACCCGAATGAATCTCCACACCTACCTGCGACAAATCCTCTTCGCTGGCATAGGCGATAGCATCAGGGGTGATCCAGCCATCTTCGAGTTCCACACCCGAGGCCAGTTTTTCCATGTCCTCCTGAGCAAGCGCCCTGTCGAGTTTGACATGATACACCTTGCGCATGTGGTTCCCGGGGTGCGTCAGCTTCAGAGCCAGTTCCCCGTCATTGGTGAACAGAAGTACCCCGGTAGTCATCTTATCCAGCCGCCCCACAGGGTAAATCCGTTCCTTACAGGCAGTATGCACCAGTTCCATCACGGTCTTGCGCGACTCAGGATCGTCCAGGGTGGTCACAAACCCCTTGGGCTTATTGAGAATCAGATAGATTTTCCGTTCCCGGTTCAACACCCGGCCGTCAAAAGCAATCTCGTCCTGAGGATTCACTTTCACTCCAAGCTCAGTCACCACGGTACCATTCACAGAGATTTTTCCAGCCTGGATGTGCTCATCGGCTTCCCTGCGGGAACAAAGACCGGTGTTGGCAATGTACTTGTTCAGACGCAACGGCTTGTCCGGAATGACATCGGGATATTGGGGAATCTCCGGGCGTGGCTTTTTGGGTGCAAATCCTTTACGGATCGCCAACCGCCCTCCATCGGAGGGCCTGCGGGAAGGACCAAAATCCCTGTCAACGGTAGGACGGCGGCCTAATCTGGGACGATCATAACCCTGGTCTCCTTCAGGGCGACGGAAAGGCCGCGGGCTGTCGAAACTCCGTTCCCCTTCGGGGCGACGTCCTGGCTCCACCCGTTCAAAAGAGGATGGATTCTCTGGAGTAATCCGTTTGCGCCGTGGCCTGTCTCCTTCATTGGGAGCCTGGTATTCACGGGGCGGGCGGACGTATCCGCCGGCAGAATAACCTTGGGTAGCCGACTTATCGGCCCCCTCACGGTTAAAATTGGGTTCCTCCCTGTCGGGACGCTCCTGATACTGGTTGGGATCCCTGTTGAAGTCGCGGTTTGGATCACGATTGAAATCGCGGTTGAAATCCCTGGCAGGACGCTGATTGTCGCTTCTGTAGGGACGGAACGGACGGGCGTAGCCTCTGTCACCGGTGGACCCGGCGGCACGGTCAGCCCCCTCGCGGTTGAAGTTCCGTTCTCCCCGGTCATCACGCGTGTAAGGACGGGGGCCACTGTTGTCCGGACGATTGTAGGGCCTGGGGCCACTTTCACCACCACGGTTGTACGGACGAGGGCCGTTGTTATCGCGGTTGTAGGGCCTGGGGCCACCTTCGCCTGTACGGTTAAACGGACGCGGGCCGTTGTTATCCCGGTTGTAGGGCCTGGGGCCACTGTCACCACCACGGTTGTACGGACGAGGGCCGTTGTTATCCCGGTTGTAGGGCCTGGGACTACTGTCATCCATACGGTTGAAATCCCGGTAAGGACGTTCCCTGCGGTCGTTGTAGCCGCTGTTGTAATCTCCGTCTCTACCCCCTCGGGCAGGACGGTTGTCATAGCCACCCCTGTCGGGGAAGCTTCTTCTCGGCCTCGAATCACCTTCACGGTTTTCGTTCCGATCGCTTTCCGGTTCATCGGAGCGAGGCGTAAGGGTGATTTTCTTCACCTCACGCTTTTCCTGATCGTTGTCCATAATTCATTAAGAGATAAACATTTCCAAATTTGCTGTAGCTGCATAAATCGCGCCAAAGTTTCAGGGCGCAAAGATAATCAAAATCAGACACCTAGCAGAAACACCACCGGAATTTTATGCAAAATTGGCTTCGCACGCTTCCATTCCGCCACAGGCAGGGTCCGGATATACTCCGAAGAGGAGGAAATCCCGGCAGCCACACACACACGGGTAGCCGGGCGGCAAACACTGAGAATATCTTCAAGCAAGGCATCATTTCGGTACGGAGCCTCAATAAAAATCTGGGTACTGCCTTCTGACAGAGCCCGGTGTTCCAGTCTCCGAATAGCCTCCATCCTTTCAGCACGTTTGACGGGCAAATACCCGTGAAAAGCAAAATGCTGACCATTCATCCCTGAAGCCATCAGAGCCAGCAACAACGAAGACGGCCCTGTCAGAGGCCTCACAGGGATTCCCTGTGCATGGGCCATCCGGACCAAGTCGCTTCCGGGGTCTGCCACACCGGGGGCACCAGCTTCGGAAACCATCCCGATATCATACAACTGCATGGGCCGAGCCAATCCGGCCAATTCAGCCTCTGTAGTGTGCTCATTGAGCACATAGAACTGCAACTCATCCAGCGGGACAGGCATGCCCACCCGTGCCAGAAACCGACGAACAGTACGGATGTCCTCAGCCACAAAATGCCTAAGAGTTCTGATTACCTGTAACCCGCCCTCGGGGATGACCTCTCCGGGAGGAGTGTCGGCAATCACATTCGGAACCAGATAAACCATCGATCAGAAATCTCTTCAGAAAACAATAAGGCAATCAGTGAATATGGTGCTTTTTGAACATCGCAAAAGGATCTACAAATTCAACCCCCATAAAACCCGCCCCCTGAGTGGCCGAAGATGTCATGGACAAAACGGGAATCTCTGCACCCTGAATCACCCGCTGGGCCACCGCACCGATGTAGTTGTCCGATGTGGTTGCCTCCTGATGGGTCATCATCACGATTAAATCTCCACGCACATCCCGGGCGTGTCTGAATATCACTTCCTCCACAGGTTGCGCAGGCCTCGAATACAACTGAGCCGTATGGGCAATACCCAAGTCATCCAGCATCCGGCTGGCACGCTGCATGCGTTCAAAAATGCGGCTTTCCCGCACCTGAATTCCCCCAATCAACACCGACACCACATGAATCGTGGAGCCGTAAATACGGGCCAGTTTAATGGCCATCTTGAGTTTCTGCTGGGTATGCTTGGAGAGGTCCAGCGGAAGCACCAAATGAGCAAATCGTGCCTGCGAAGGAGTGTCGGTTGTATCCCTGAGCACAATGGCATCAGCAGGCGCCGGGACGGTAAAGACCGGACAGGGAGCCATCCCGACCACCCTGAGTTCATCGGAACCTAATATACTGTGGGACATGAGGGTGCGGCCCTCCTTCCCCATCACAATGGCGCACGAATGCCATTCCTTGGCCAGGGAAAGAATTACCTGATAAGGCTCACCCTTCTCCACATGCAGTGATACCTCCAGTCCGTAGTTCCTCCGCACCATGGATGCGGTCTCCTCCAAACGAGCCAGTACCCGCTGCTTCATGCGGGCTGTATCCTCCTCACTGCGAAACAACTCCGAGATAAAATCCCCGGACTCGATGACGTACAACAACCGGATACCACAATGATACATCGGGGCCAACGCACAGGCGTATTCCAAAGCAGCCTCCGCCTTGGGTTCGAAATCGAACGGAACAAGAACTCCTTTTTGAATCATAATCTAAGAAAATACAATTACTGTTGCTTCAAAGGTAACCATTCTGAGATTTTGTGCCACATCCACAAAAGATTTTCTACCTTTGTTATGCATAAACTTGAATCATCATTTCCCATGGAGCACTCATCCCGGCTCAGGGTACTGGTTACCGGAGCCAACGGGCAACTGGGGCGTTCACTCAGCAAAGTGTCGCCACAGTTTCCCGCCATAGAACTCACTGCCACAGATCTCCCGGAAGGAGACATCACCCGGAAGGATGTGGTTGCCCGGCTGCTGGAGCAGGTACGTCCTTCGGTGATCATCAATACCGCCGCCTACACTGCCGTGGAAAAAGCCGAATCGGATCAGCAAGCCGCCCATCTGGTCAATGCCATGGCGCCGGGGATTCTTGCTGTAGAGGCTGCCCGCAGAGGGTTGCTGTTGCTCCATGTGTCCACCGATTATGTTTTTGACGGCTCCGCCCGAATCCCCATCCCCGAAGACGCTCCTACCGCACCCATCGGAGTCTATGGCAGCACCAAACTGGAAGGCGAAAAGGCCGTCCAGGCCTCCGGATGCGCCTACAACATTGTGCGGACCTCCTGGCTGTATTCCGAGTTTGGGCAAAATTTTGTTCGAACCATGCTGCGCCTGGGAACCACCCGGGACGAACTCCGCGTAGTGGCCGACCAGCAAGGGTGTCCCACATATGCCACCGACCTGGCGCGGGCACTGCTGACCCTTGCCACCCGGCCCTCCCGGGAGAACCAAATCTTTCATTTTTGCAATCAAGGGGTGACCACCTGGTACCAGCTGGCCGCCAGTACCCTGAAGATGGCCGGAATAACCACTCCTGTTCTCCCCGTCACCACTGCTGAATATCCCACTGCTGTGCGCCGTCCCGCGTACAGCGCTCTGGATACCCGCAAGATGGAAGCCCTCGGAATCCTCAACCGGCCCTGGGAGGATGCTCTTGCCGAATGCATCGGAGTACTGGTTTCGCCTACCGAACGTTGATTTGAATGCGTAACGCTATTAGCCAATACTGATTCTTTTACCCATGCTTGTATGAAGGTTATTGAAACAAACATTCCGGGTGTTGTACTGCTGGAGCCCGCATTTTTTGGAGATGCCCGGGGCTATTTTGCCGAAATATGGAAGGAGCAGCCTCAGGGCCCCGCTCCCTTCAACACCCACTTTGTGCAGCAGAACGAATCCTGCTCCCAGAAAGGAGTCCTGAGGGGCCTGCACTTTCAACGAGTTCCGTTTGCCCAGGCCAAGCTGATCCGGGTGTTGAGCGGTGCCATCTATGATGTGGCCGTAGATATCCGGAAGTCCTCTCCCACCTTCCTGCAATGGGTCGGAGCAGAAATCAGCGCGGAGAACCGGCGCCAGATATTCATACCCAGAGGATTTGCCCATGGTTTTGTGGCCCTCACCGACAATACCGTCATCAACTACCTCACCGACAATCCTTACGCACCCACTTCCGAAGGAGCCATCCGCTTCGACGATCCGGCCCTGAACATCCAGTGGCCCCTGGATCCGGCCACCCGCCTGGTCTCCGCCAAAGACGCCAATGCCCCCCACTCCTCCCAGACAGATCTGTTTGCCTGAGAGAGAAACGTCCCGGATCTGACCAAATATCTCAATTACCAATTTAAAAATATTGGTAATTTTATCAATTAGTAATTTGGAAAAGAGTATATTTGAGCCTGAAGAACATCAAGTTTGTATATGGAAAGGGAAGTTATCCGGAAAATTCTGGTGGAATGGCAATCCATCATTCCAAGCATACCACTGATCGAACGGCCCGTTGAGTACGAAGCGAAAGGGAACTATGTTTATGTGGGCATCAGGCAATGTGGCAAATCCTACCTTCTTTATCAACGCATACAACAATTGCTCAGAGAAGGACACAGCATCGAGGAAATCGTCTATGTGAGCTTTGACGATGAACGCATCAGAACCATTAAGGCCGAAGACCTCGATCTAATCCTTCAGGCCCACCAATCGCTATATTCTTGCGCCCCTATCTTGTTTCTCGACGAAATCCAACAAATTGAAGGCTGGGAATACTTTGCCCGAAGAATGGCCAATGAAAAAATTAGCACATACATCACTGGCAGCAACGCAAAGATGTTAAGCCGTGAGATTGCCACCACTCTTGGAGGCCGATACTGGATCAAACAGGTACACCCATATTCACTTTCTGAGCACCTGACTGCAACGGGTATCACTTTGCAAAAACACTGGCAACTGAGTCGGCAACAAGCAATGGTAGCCAAACACTTTGATGACTACTTTCATTTTGGAGGTTTCCCGGAGCTGGTACACATCAAGGCCAAAAGAGCTTGGATGACAGGCATTTATAACAATATATTTTTCTCGGACATCGTAGTAAGACACAATGTTCGAAACGAAGAGGCCCTTCGGATGACCATCCATCGTTTGGCCATGAATGTGAAACAGCCCATCGCATACAACCGAATAGCCAACCTGATCAAATCAACGGGAGTGAGTACCAATGCAACCAGCGTCATGCATTTTGTCTGCCACCTCAAGGAATCCTGTCTGGTCTTTTCTATCAACAACTACGCAACCAAATTTGTGGAAAAAGAAACCCTAAAAAAACACTATTTCGAAGACAATGGTTTGCTTGCGCTCTTCCTGACGGATGCCGAAACAGCTTTGCTGGAAAACATATGTGCTATCCACTTATACAGACAATATCAGGAAGACGTCTATTTCTATAACCGGAACATCGAGGTGGATTTTTTCCTGCCTGCACAACGCGCAGCCTTCCAGGTCTGTTACGATCTTAGCGATGCTACTACCGTCGAACGTGAAACCCAAGCTCTTGAAAAACTATCGCAAGTAGTACCATTGGAACACCTGTGTATCATCACCCGCGACGAGGAACGCGTCATTACCCTCACATCAGGACAAGCCATCAGTGTGGTACCGGTCTGGAAATGGCTACTGTCAGCAGACAGTATTTCCATAAAATCCACTTCTGCAATGCATTAACACACCTTCAGGCGGTTACCCGTTCCAGTTGGGCAGGATGAACGGTTACCAGCAGGGAATGTTCAATATGATCCAAACGAAGGATTACCTTGTGTTTTCCAGCCACCTCCACCAGCTCGCCGGTAATACCCAGCAAGGGTCCCCGGATAAACCGCACTTTCTCTCCGGGTTGAAACGGTCCGGCAGATTGCTCCACCTCCCAGTTCTCATCCACCAGACGCTGCAGCATTTCTATCTGGACATGAGGAATACGGGCCGGCTGGCCGCAATACATCACACAACGCACTACCCCCGGGGTGTTGAGCACATCAAAATATTGCCGGCCCTGAGGGCGGGCAAAAATATAGCCCCGAATCAACGGTTCTTCCACTTGCTTACGCCGGTCAGACCATTGTCGGACGACCTTATGAATAGGCACACAACAATCAATACCCATGCCATGCAGCCGGGTGTAGATTGATTTTTCCGCACGGGAACGGGTATAGAAAGCAAGCCAGCGGTCATCCATGAGCATATATTGAAATTCCTCCCCAGTAAAATTTAGGGGCACAGACACTGCAAAAATAAGCAATTCCAATGGCTTCCGGATCATTTGAACTGGGGTGGCGAAAAAATGGTTCGAAACGGCAAAAATCGTTCAATGCCATAAGGAGGGTAAAACATATTTGCGTATCTTTGCGCCTAGATTAACGAACGCTTTATGAGTTACATCCTCGTTACGGCACTTCTTTACGCTACCATAATCGCCTATATGCAGGTTGCCCGAAGGCTTCGCATTTTCGATTGCCCCAACGACCGCAGTTCGCATCATTATCTGGCCATCAGGGGCGGAGGCATCCTCTTTTTTGTAGCAGGTCTGGTCCACAGCCTGGAACATCTGGAGATCCATGGAAAAATTGCCTTTCTGACGGGGTTGTTCATCATTGCAGCAGTAAGTTTTATTGACGACACCCGGGGCGTACCCACACTCTGGCGCTTATTGGTGCATTTTATCGCCGTATCCTTTGCCTTCTACGGTGTTGGACTTTTTGAAGTGGCTCCTCTCTGGATGGTTATTCTGGCCTATCTTATTCTGGGTGGGGTGGCCAATGCCTTCAACTTTATGGACGGAATCAACGGTATGACCGGCCTGTACAGTCTGGTTGTTCTTGCCGTTCTTCAATGGATCAACCTCCGGCATGTTGCCTTCGTAGTCCATCCTGATTTTATTTGGTATGCCATGATCGCTTGCGTGGTGTTCCTGACCTTCAACTTCCGTACCCGGGCCAAATGCTTCGCTGGCGACGTGGGCAGCATGTCCATCGCTTTCTGGATTATCTTTCTTGTTCTTAAATTGATGATGCAAACCGGGAGCCCGGTCTGGCTGGCATTGCTGGCAGTGTACGGTGTGGACACCATCGCCACCATCCTTCACAGGTTGTATCTGAGGCAGAATATCTTCAAGGCCCACCGGCTGCACTTTTTTCAGGTCCTCACCAATGAACAGCAATGGTCTCACCTTTGGGTGTCCCTGCTGTATGCCGGGCTTCAGTTGGGAGTGTCCATGGCAGCCCTTTCGTTATGGACTATTTTCCCCTGGTGGGCCGTCGGGTTTATCACGGTCACACCACTTGCCATGTTGTACTGCCTCAAGTTCTGGCTGATGTCTCCCGCAACCGGGAAACAGGAAGCTGCAACTGAACCTGTGTTGTCCCCCGGAAGGCCTGGAGCAGCACCTGCGGACTGCGCCTTACAGAAATAGGCTACTCCCGGGAATCACCTGGGGCAATTTCCGAATATTCTTCAACAGTACAGTCGATACAGGACGGGGAAGGCCGTTCTTCTTCAGGGCAACGATGTCCTGCCGGGATTTCTTCCACAGATTTTTCAGGTTCCGGTTGCTGGTACCTCCGCTACGCATCAGGGTGAATACCTCTCCAACATAACTTGAGGATATGGGTGCAGAAAACAAGCGCAGCATATAATCATAATCCCCGGAGATGGTTAGTTTCTCATCATAGGGCCCCAACCGCTCATACACGGACTTACGGACAAACACCGAAGGATGCGCCGGCATCCATCCCCGATGCAGCATTCCCGGGCGAAAGGGCATACTTTTCCAGTGTCGCTTCACCCTTTTCAGGTTCTTCGGATCCACATAACACAGATCCCCATAGACCACATCGGCGAGGGAATGATTAAACGCCTCAGCCACATGCTGCAACACATCCGGAGAAGCATACAAATCATCGGAGTGCAACACCCCTACCACATCCCCGGTAGCCCGGGCAATTCCTTTGTTGATGGCATCATAAATACCCTGGTCCTGCTCACTGATCAGCACCATCCGATTCCCAAAAGCAGGGGTGTAACGACGCACAATTTCCAGTGTGGCATCTTCCGAGGCCCCGTCCACCAGGATATACTCAATATTGTCGTAGGATTGCTTGAGCACGGATTCTATCGCCGAAGCCAGATATGCCTGACTGTTATAACAGGCTGTAATCACTGAGATTTTCATAACCTTTCTCTGATTTTCCGGGCCGGATGGCCCTGATACACGCCCCACGCTTCCATATCGGATGTGGCCACAGAGCCTGCGGTGAGCACGGCATGAGACCGAACCGTCACCCCGGGACACACCACGGACCGGGCACCGATCCAGGAGCCCGACTCCACCAGAATGTCCCCCACCATCAAATCAAACGAGGGCGCTTTGTAGTTGTGGTTACCACACAACAACAAACATTCCTGCGAAAGACAGACATCGTGTTCCAGCACGACCATGCCCAAATTGTCTATCCACACCCCCTCACCTATCCAGCAATCATTGCCTATCTGCAATTTCCAGGGATACTTGATGTTCACCCGGGGCTTGATGACCACCCCCGCTCCAACACGGGCACCGAAAAGGCGCAATGCCCAAACCCGGAGGCGTGAACCAGGATTCAGGGGACACTGAAGAACCGCCACATTCACCAAAAACCACAAACCCCGAACCCAGAACGGCCGGCCGGGGTGATACCAGGAATTGTCAAAAGACTTTAACTGAACCAAGGGGCGGGGGTGCATAAGCATTTATTCGAATAACTCACTGTTCGCTTTCACAAGGCCCGGGTCGGACCCAAAATCGGCAGCCAGCCTTTGGGCAGACTCCGACCAGCGAATATACTCCATTTCCGACAAATCCAGGGCCTGTGTGAGTGCAGAAATGCCACGGGCTTCGTCTCCCAACGGAAAATCCCAGCCCGCAGACTGCTCAGTCAAGCTCCTCCAGGGAGTCCGGTCTGAGATAATTACAGGGCATCCGCAACCGAGAGCCTCCAGAATGGCATGTCCAAAGTTCTCTCCCTCCGTGAGCATTATCAGGAAATGATATGCCGCCAATAGAGACGGAACGTTTTCCCCGTCAACAGCACCTTTGTATTGCACCCCAACGTGGGCTGGCAAATTATCAATGACTCGTTGACATTCCTCCCAGTAGAGCGGGTCATACACAGGGCCAAAGATATCCAGGCTCACCTGCCGCCCTGCTGGAAGAGCTGAGAGCAGCTTCAGGGCATGCAGGGTCCCTTTTTCGGGCGAGATCCTGGCTACCGATATCAACCGTGCTATTCCGGGCTCTTTTGGAGGATGCACCCACCCACCCAATGCAGCAAATCTCCTGGGAAGATTCGGGGCCACCCGGACAAGAGCAGTGCTACCCACCCGGGAACGAATGTGCGCTGCCTCCTCCCGATTGGTTGCATGAAACACCACCCCCCGGTATCCGCACACCAGATGCATTAACCCAAGATACACCCTCTTTTTAAGCGCCTTGGAAGTGAACGCCTGTGGATTCAACATCCCGCGCGGGGCAACCAGAACCCTGCGCCCAGACCATCTGGCCCGCCACAAAGGAAGTATCGAATAGAATAAAGAATACACCCCATTGATATAAACCCAGTCAAAAGACGTATCCCGGACCGAGTCGTTCAATACGCGAACAAGACCAGAGGTTGAGGCCGCATAAAATACCCGAACCCCATCGGTCATATCCGTCCAACGGTCCGGGACAATATCCCGGTAAGGCTCCCGGGCACAGTAATCCCGGTTTCGGGTGACAATGTGGAATTGGTGGGTGCCTGCAAAATGCGCACACATATTGGCCAGGCTTCGCACTGGACCTCCTGCACTGGTTCCGGGCAAATACCAGTCAATGAACACCAGTATTTTCATACACGGGCAAGTTCACGATACAAGGACAGATAAGCCCCGGCTACTCGTTCCGGAGCAAAACGCTTCACATTCTCCAAACCCTCGGCAATCAGCCGGTTTCTCAAATCCGCATCCTGAACCAGTCTGAGGAACGCATCCCGGATGGCTTGTGGGTTGTGGGGGTCAACCAACAGAGCCCCCTTCCCGGCAACCTCAGGCATGGAGGCCACGCACGAAGTAATCACAGGACGGCCCGAAGCCTGCGCTTCGATGATGGGCAGACCAAAGCCCTCATAGGTGGATGCAAAACACAACAGATCACACTTACGGTACACTTCAGCCATAGCCTGGGGCGGCAAATCAGTCTCGTTGCGGTACACCAGCCCACTGTTGTCCAACATACTGCGCTGGTGTGGTGTAAGGTGCCCCACGATGAGCAAACGGCAGGACAACCCGGTGAGGGCCTGCACGATTCGGGGGAGGTTCTTGTTCTCCTTGGTGCCGACCAGGAGGACCAGCGGGGAGGCTTCACAAAAGTCATAGGGCTCTGAAGGGGAACACTCGGGCAGGGGATTGGGAATCACCCGCACCTTATGGCGGGCAAAAGGCACCAATCGCACCAGTTCCCGGGCCGAAAACTCCGAGATCACCGTGATCCTGCGCACGCACAGAGCGGGAATCCAGAACCAGAATAGTTTGATAAAAAACCGGTTCATACACCCCCCGCGCAAGGCCGAACCTACATCATGAATGGTAAGTATCACGGGGCCACGGATTACCGGAGCCACATAGTGTACATCCCCGGTGATATGCACCACCCGGGAACGGATACGAAAGGCATGCCACAGGTTTCTCATCAGGGTACGCACGGAAACGCCGTCTCCAGGCAGACATACGCGATGGGTATCTACCCCGTTCCGCTCCAGTTCCTTGTTAATGGTGCGAAAAACAGCCTCAATACTAAAATACCGGGGAGATTCCCGGCGCATAATATAGGTAATCCCTCTCATTATATATCCCAACGCAAGAAGTTTCGGGCACCGTAAAAGACAACCAGGGTCAGGATGATGGCCTTCACCAGGTAATTGAGAACCACCAGGGTCTCGGTTTCAGCCTTCACCACCTGCATGAAAATAAGCGGAATCCAAAGTACCAGGGATGGATATTGAGTGCAAAGCGAAAGTAACTTCCGAAACACATACCCAAACAACAAACCCACACAGAGCATGAATACCCAAGCCCCGTAAATGCCGAAATTGGCATAGCCTTCACCCAGCAGGCTCAACCCCATGGAGGTCTCATGAATCACATAAAGAGTAAAACGAGTATAGTTCTCCCGCCCACCTGCCTCCACCTTGCCAGGATTCAGAAACCGGGGCAACAGGGATGCCTTGGCAGCCTCCCAAACCGTTTCTCCATCGGCATGACGCACATTGGCAGGGACCTGCTCCATAATCCGGCTGATGATCCATCCCTGATTCAGCCGGACCACAATCCCTTCAATATTTTGCTTGCTGAATAGCTTATTCTCAGATATCTGGGTTTTCACCAGAGTAGAGAAATAACTCACCTCCTGTCCCGTGATGGCCCCAGCCCAGATCTTTTGCCGGTAGTCGGCCTTCACCACCAGAATCAAAAAAATCACGGATGCCCCTGCAAGGAAATACACCAGTTTTTGCCGGATGGTGATCTGAAAATAGTACATCAGATACATACTGAGCAGCACCACCCAAAGAAACAAGTCGTGAAACATCGCTGCCTTGAGGGAACTCAGCGTAATGGCCAGCACACTCATGCCCAGCACCAGGTACTTATTTTTGGAATGCCCAAAGAACAGGTACAAAACCCCGATGTATTGCAGGAGCCCCAGCAGGTAGAAAAAGAACTTCAATCCACCCGGAACATAAGAAGACAGAAAAGAGGCGGCCACCCCAGTGATAATCAGGTAATAGGCATACCGTGGCGGAATCTCACGTACCCACGGGAAACTCACCCGGAACACCCCATCGCTGTTTCGATGGCGCAACAACCAAAATCCAGCCCAGAACGCCAGCACCCCCGGGACCGCCAGCAACATATACTGGGATTCCTCCACATACATGTGGTACTTGTAATGGTCGTTGTAACCACTGTAGGCCAAAAAAGGGCCCAGAATCCATTGCACCGCCGCCATGGCAACAATAAGCTTGTCAATGGGGATGCGGGTGCGGCATTCATCAAAGAAACTGTACAGTATGGCCGGCACAAAGCCCACACCAATGGCCGAGAGCAGGGGACGGTCGGTCAGCACCAGCAACAGAACGGCTGTTACCACGAACAGGATAGGTTCTACTCTTTTCATGGGTGCAAATGTACTGCTTTCAGCAAGCTTTTCAGAATGCTTGGGTAATCATATCCAGACAGAGTGACTCTTTGATGCCCCATAATTGTAAGTTGCTCCAGTTCAGAAGGATGTTCCAGATAATAGCACAATTGCTGCGTTAGTGATTCCGGAGAATCGTAAAAAACTGCCTGCTGAGGAGAGAAAAATCGGCGGGTTTCCTCATTCAACTCCGTCACCAGGGCCGTTCCGCAGGCCGGAATCTCAAAGGTTCGGGTAGTGTGCAACTCCGGGAAACGTTTGGAAAGACATCCAAGAGCGAAGAAGGAGCGGGAAATCTCATGGGCATAGGCATCGTGCATCACTCTTTCTCCGAGGTAAACAAGGTTCTCAGAAGCATGCTCGTGCACAAATGAAGTCCATCCCGTCCCGCCCAAATGCACCTCCAAACCACTGCACAAAAGCAGGGCGACCAGTTTCTCCCTGGCTGGCTCACACAACCCAATAAAGGTAATGCAGGGCACCTTATCCTGAAATGGCACCCTTGGGTAATGCACTTGCGGGTCAAAGCCCTGAGTGGTCAGCAGCACCTTTCCACGGGGGACCCTGGAAAGATACCAGTCCATCTCAAAAGACTTGGTAGTAATAAGAAAATCATAAAGATCCATCCCACGTTCAAAATGACGGGAACGATTGGCATACCACGCGGCATCCGGGGTGTAGTGAATCAACAGGCCTGTCTTGCTGCGCAATGTTTTCAGGGTTTCGCGGGTGAGAAAAACCCCTTTGTCCACCCAAATCGCCTCATAACTTTGCTGCTGAGCGCACGCAAGCACCATGCGGTTGATCCGGGCTACCAGTGGCCCGCACTTGAAGCGAAATCCCAGAGAACGCAGCAGGCGGGATGTCTGCCTGAACGGGATCAGGGTATCTGCCACTTCAAAAACATACCCGGGGAGCAGCTCCAGCAAAGTGTCCGCCCGCATTCTGGAGGTGCAGCCGGGCTCATATTGTCCTATGTACAAAAACCTTTTCATCCCTCTTGAACAGACTCAAACTGATGCAACCATGCCTCCATGGCCGGCTCGGCAAAATATTCCGGGGGACGGTAGCCTATTCCTTCTCGGTCCGTCATGTTCTGTACATCCCATTCCCCGATACGGGTATAATCAACCATAAGCACCTTAGGATAACAGTCTGTACGGGCATACTCCTGCGAACCAACCATTTCGCGACAGCACCAAACATCCAGGCCACAGGCAAGATATTCAAACAATTTGTTGGAGGCGCAGAATACGGTATTGTCGTACAGGCCTTTATAAAATATAATGCCCACGTCATATTGCCCCCGCTCCAGCCATCCCGGAATCTGGTCATAAGGCAGTCCTCCGGGAAAGAAACGCACCCAGGGAGATTGAAGTTGTTCCAGAAAATTCCGGGCAGCAGCATCATAGGTATAGGACACCACATCGAACAACACCCGGCCCTGTTGCTGCTGCACCCATGCGACATAATCTTCCAGATAGGTAGCTCGCAGGGAAACCGACCCGATATACACCGTCCTCAGAGGACATCCGGGCTCGTCCACTCGCCTGCTGCGCTGTTTCCAGGCCAGGGGCGGAAAGTTAGGCACAACCATCATCCGGCTCTCTGGCACTGTCGGATGATCTTTACGGAACATGCCCACCCTGAAGGCATTGGTTTGAGATATCAGCGCAGCACGTCCAAACAGCCAGGACTTCTCCAAACGATGGGCCCAACGCACGGTACGCATACCCTGCTGATACCACTGAGGTGAGAAGTATTCGTGAAAATGGATCAGCAAACGGGCTTTAGAATTGACAAAACGCAGATAGAAATAAACCGGAATGGCCGAATAGGACTCATAATACAACACCACCGACGGACGATACAGACACAGCCGCACGAAAGCGGCTGCATAGAAAAGCGGATAAGTCAGTTTCCGCAACCAACCAGGCACATTCTGGCCTGTGGCACCGAAACGGGTAATGCGACCATCAGGAACCACGAACCGTGGCATGGCTGGCCCGACCCTGGTGGTCAGTGCCAGGAAGTTCACACCCTGAGCTCCAAGCATCCGGAGAAAATTCATCACCGGGGGATATTTCTCCAGGGGCAGGAAATGCACTACGGCCCACTTATGAGGTTTACTCATGACTCACCTCCATAATGGCTGAAGAAATCTTCTCTCCAACCCTGTCAAAGGTTAGTTCCCCGGTACTGTATGCCCGAACCTCCCGCCGCATATGAAGGTATTCTGAAGGGTGATCGAGCATCCATTCCATCGCAGCCGCTACATCCTGAACGGTGAAATGCTCCGGAAGCAGGATGCCGGTCTGTTGGTGATGAATCAGTTCCGGAATGCCAAAACGAGCTGGCGCAATGGCAGGACAGCCATGATACCCCGCCTCAATAATCACCTGACCCAGAGTGTCCATGGACGTAGGATGCACCAAACAAAAGGCCCCGGCCATCAGAGCTCTGAACTGCTCCAACTCGTCAGGCGACTCCTTGCGGAACATACCAGCATAAACCACCCCCGGAGTAGCGAGTACCTCGGGAGGAGGACTCGCCCCGGCAATCACCCAGTTACACTCCGGGTGTCGTTCCCGGACCTTGCGAAAGGCCTCCCAGACCATCATTCCCCCTTTCTCCCTGAAACGAAGTGCCACAAAAAGGAAGGTACAAGAATCCCGGTACTCATCACCCGGAGGAATCTCCAGATTGCCACCAACCCACACTACCCTGCTGTTTGTCACGCCCAGAGCCTTGTAGGCCGAAGCCTGATCCAAAGCCCACTGTGATCCCCAAAAGACGTGGCGCGCATTGGCCAGCCATCTGGCTTCCAACTGTTCTATCCGGCACAGCTCCTTTTCCTGAAACCGGTGTTCCTCCAGAAAAATGCGTACATAACTCCTGAAAGGCACATCCAGATACACCCCGTAAGGCTCTGCCGGAGCACAATAGAGCCAGGGCATCTGCCCCCAGAACATACAATAATCCGATGGGTACTTCAGGACATCCACCTCCCTGGCAATCTGTGACAATCTGCGGTGGGAGAAAGCCGCAAAACCTCCTTTGAGTCCCATAAGCCGACGAAGACGGGAATAACCCGCCTCAAAGCGATCCACAGGAGGATGGACAGGACCCACATAGTTCACCGTCATCCTCCGGGCGAGTTCGGCATAGACCCGGGCGTTATTCCCGTTCCAGCCGCCGCTAATACTGTCCAGGGACTGATTGGTAATATAATTAATCGTCATGCCTCTGACGGTAAATCCGGCAAACAAAACACTCATACAAGCGGTAGGGATTCAGTTTCAGAAGAAACCGGGCTCCCTTGCCTCCCCAACGGCCAGCATAGGTAAAGGTTATAAAAGCCTCTGTCATAGCACAAAGGTCCAGAGGCCGCCACCAGCGAAGATGTTTCCTGCGGTAGTGCCGGTAGATGAATTCGAGTTCCTCCAGGTTCCGGGCCTGTCGTTCCGGATTCTTCTGTCGCGAAACGGAGCTAGTCCGAATCCGGTAGCGTACCGATGTCTGCTCCATCCAATGAATTTTCCAGCCGGCCCTGAGAATCCGGCACACGAGGGACATATCCTCGAATACCCGCAACCGGTCATCAAATCCGCCCACCCGTTCCAACATAGAACGCTTCACAAAAAAAGAAGGTGCCACCAGGGAGATGGGATGTCGGGCATAAAACCGGCGTTGTCTCCCTGCTGACCGTGAAAAGAAACACGCCCGCAACGCATCGGGTTCGCCTTTGTAATACTCAGAGCCTTCCAGCTCTATGCCCTGCTCGTCCATCTTCAGTGCGCGGGAACAAACCAGACGGGCATGAGGATGAGCACGCACAAAGGCCACATTTTGGGTGATGCATTCAGGCAACAACTGATCGTCTCCCGCAATAATCTTGATCCATTCTCCCTGTGCTGCTTTGCACCCCCGGTTGCAATTCGCTGGAATTCCTGTATTCAGCGGCGAAGAAATCCATCGGGTTCGGACAAAACGGTCTTTGTGGGTCTCCAACCAGGCCTCACACAACTGAGCGGTTTCATCGTCCGAGGCATCATCGGACACAATCAGTTCCAACTTGGGATAGGTTTGCTGCAACACGCTCTCAAGTGTCTGAATCACATAGGGAGCCGACTGATAGGTAATCACCACTACAGACACCGGTGGCTGCTCCGAAACCGGCTCTGCACCATGTGACAACCGGTGTCTTGAATAATTATGTCCAGGCATAACGCAAAATTTTCATCCAACCCCCCATTCCCTTACTCAGACGGGAGGTCTCTCCCAAAGGGCCATTTTTCAATGCCAGACGGACCAGAAAACGGGCATATCTGCGATGTACCCTTCTCATGGCTTCTGTCCTTTCGCTTTCATTCAGGGGGCAGTGCTCCGACCGAAGCATCTGCAACAAATGGTCATATCGCACCCGCCGAACCGAAAGATTCCTGTCCTCTGCCACAATCTCCTGGCCCTCGTGCCGGCGCCAAAAGGTGAGACAGGCATTGAGTTTCAGTACCGGATATTGTGCCGAAAGCCTCAGCCACATATCTGTGTCTCCGATGTGTCGCTGGATGCTAAAGCCACCGAGGGCTTCAAAACAATCCCGCCGGATGATGGTCCCGGTCGGTCCTACGCCCAGCACCCCGCGGCACAGGAACTCGCGTCGGTAGGTTTCATGTGGAGTCATCAGGAACGGATAGGGAAGCACATCTTCAACCACTTGCTGGGAAATACCCAGGGCCGCCTGAGGAAATCGTTCCATTTCCTCCACGAATATCCCCAGGGCATGGGGATAGAGCATGTCGTCTGCATCAAGGTACTTAAGATACTTTCCCAGAGCCAGGGAAGCCGCCCGGTTTCGGTTGGGATAATCTCCCAGGTTTGCTTCGTTGCAGAACACTCTGAAGCGAGGGTCCACTGCAGCAAACTGCCGGGCAATCATCAGAGACTCGTCAGAGGAGCCATCATCCACAACCACGGCCTCCCAATGAGGGTATGTTGATTCACGAATGCTTTCCAGACATGCTTCCAAATACCGTGCACGGTTGTACACCGTAACCAGAACCGAAACTACCGGGGTTGAATCCATCACCATATTCGCCAGTTTTCAAAATCCACGCCGTGACACTGCCCGGGTTGCATTCGGATGCCCATATTCATGCCCGGATTGGAGCTAAAGGTACCTATAAAATGTTCACTACGCTCCAGGATATCCGAGGAAGCCAGCAAGCGAAGGTGGCTGTCCCGGACTTTTTCGGCCCCCTGTGCGCCCAGAGAACGATGAAAATATCCCTTTTCTGATGGCTGGCAAAGGGTGTAAAAGGTCCAGTCCGGGTAATGCTGACTCAGGTGCGAAAACACATCATAATCATCGGTAAGGACAAAAGCATGACGCAACGAAGACACCTTCTCAGCTTTCTCGATATACACAGAGGCCTCCATAAGGGGATGCTCAGTGTTTTTATCGCCCGCCCGGATGTGCATACCCAGATAGTGTTCCGGCATGGACAACGACTGTATCAGGGCATGAACAGCTTCGGATGTAGCTGTATTGTAACGCCATATCATCCGGAACAACTCCCGCAGAGCATCCCTGAGGGAAATGTCCTCCCAACCGGGGAAAGGCAGACTGTACCGCAAGCGCTCCGGTTCCCGGAGTTGTATCCACACATCCTGGGTTAGCAGGGGCCAGCCCAAGAGTGGCCGGATTCTGCTGTACAGAGCCCAAACTCTGGAACGGCCAATATCCCTGACATTGTAGTGACGGTGAAATGTGCAGCTACTCTCAGTACAAAATGGCTCGAAAAATCCGGTCCAACCCTCCGGTGAAAACTGTGCTCCCCGAGCATACAAACGGAACCTGATCCCCTGGTCCAGACAGTACAACTGGGCCAGAAGCATATTGTTGATCTCCGAAAAGAAACCAGCATCCGCACCGAGGCGAAACACCAGAGATGGCTTGAGAGATTCGTTGTAGCGGCAATAATCTGTGAGCGCGAGCATGTTTTTCAGCGTAAATCCATCTTGATAAGCCGGGAACCCCCTTTGAGTTTGCGGACATAATAATACAGGGGATGCCACCATGCCGCAGCCCTGACAATCCGGGTCCCGATGCCAAAGATCTCGGCAAAACGCCTCAGAATTTGTTCGTCCGTCAGGTAATCGGGCATAACATTGTTCCGAAACAAGGGAGCCTGGAGATAGTTTAAATAGAGCCTGGGAGACTGATTGATTCTCATGATATCCTCCACAGCCTCCTCAAATGAAGAATAATTCATCACATTGATGAAACATTCCGGGTTGATCTCATCCTCTACTCTGGGGTCGCCCCAATAAATGGGAACACTGTGTTCCACCCAGGGCTCAAAGAGTTTCTCGGTAAGATAACCGGGGTGCGAACTGTTTTCAAAGGCAATGGTAAAACGGTACTGATGCACAAAAGTCCTTTTGTTCTCCACGGCTCCCCCGATGTTGTTCAGCGTTCTGCCCCCTGAGTCCACTTTTGAACGGGCATTCAGCAACCGAAAAAAATCTAGCCGTTCGCGTGCATGGGCGTTGCTCACCACCATATTGCAGAATTTCCGCCCGCTGAACAGGGACGGCTCTGCCATCCTTGGGGCAAGCAATTGTTGCTCGGTAAAATACAGGCGATAAAGAGGAAGACGATAGTTGCGGGGGTCCTTGGAGAAATCGAAGGAAAAAGAATAATCACAAAACCGGTAATCGGGGCGGATATTCTCAGCGGTAAAGTAGATACGGACACAGGAATAACGCAGAAAATTCGTTCCGTAGCAGGAATAAATCAAAAAATCCGGATGCTCTGAAAGCTCAATGTCGAAATGCGGAGCCAAAAATGTGAGAAACCAGTTGCACCGGGGGTCAAACCCGCCCCAGAAATCTGTGAACCACAATTTAATCTTGGGCCGTGAAGGCAAAACACCCAGCAGATAATCTGATGACGACTCCGAGGCCCTTTGCCGGAGCAGATTCAGGCTGTCCTGCATGGCAGCCCACTGCAAGTTGGTATGCTCGGCGCTGCGTCGCTGCGTCCACATAAAGAACCGCTCGGAGGAAAGAATGATGTGTAGTTTCCGCCACAATCTGTACGCCAGCGGGCTACACGCATGCAGCCCTGCCCCCACCCCGGTGTACCAGCAGATGGCCGAGGCTTTCCACCAGGAAAAACGTTCCAGCATGTGCAACCAAACCGCCACAAGACTCCGGTACTGACGTTTGAAAATCAAGAACTCAGCCTCGGCAAAATAGGCGGTTTCCCACCATCTGCGGTTCCTTTCAACATTGGGATACTTCTCCATCAAAGACCATACTTCATCCAGATAGAGCAGGCGGGAATGAATCATTCCCTCAGACAATTCATTGGTGGTTCTCGGTATCTCGCTGCGCCGCACAAAACAATCTGCCGTAACCTCGGGAAACTCCTTAAAGCGGTATCCTTCCAAAAGAGCGTGGATGTGCAACTCCGCATCATCCCCGTACCATATCCGTTCGTTAAACCCACCCAAAGCGCGCAACCGCTCGGTGTTCCACAAACAGGAGGTGACACACCAGGGTGCATCCAGGGTGAGAAAGTGTTCCAAATGATTGATGGTAGGGTCAAGCCTTCGCCAAGGCTCATTCACATCCCCGGGAACCTCCCGAAAATTGGCGTAATGAAACACCCACATATCCAGCGAAGGGTATTGCTGCGCCCGGCTGTAACGGCCGACAAGGGAAGTGGATTCCAGCAAGTCATCGGAATCCAGGAACAGCGCATACTTCCCTTTGGCAAGGCTCAGCCCAATATTGCGGCACCGGGAGGGCCCCTTTGGAGCATCCTCCCGCTGCAGAATCCGCACCCGCTCGTCAGCATGAGACTGCAACAAGGAATATTCCTCAGGAGTGGAACCGTCATCCACAATAATCACCTCCCAATCGCTCATGGTTTGGTTGTAAACCGACTGCAGGGTGGCACCAATCAGGCCGGAACGGTTGTAATGAGGAATAATGATGGAAATCAGGGGCATCTTATTTTCGTGTAACCTTATCATTATGGACCAGCTTACGAATCACTTTACGGGTCAGCTCCTGCCGGATCGCGCAAGAGACAGCCCCTCCCGGAACCTCCATCCAAAGACGCTGAATCACCCCTGGATATTCATCGGGCAACATCCCCCGGGTACCCCAGCAGATGTCCACCAGACCCTCCCCAAAGATACGGGAGAATAACTCCGGAGACAACCCCGATTCTCCATAGGGGAAGGCAAAAACTTTATAGGGCAGGCCAAACCGTTCGCATATTGCCCGAACGCTCTGAGATATCTGCGCCAATTGATGTTCCAGAGTGAGGTTCTGAAACAAAGGGTGGTCCAGAGCGTGAGACCCGAAGGTAAATCCAGAGGCAATCATCTCCCGGATGTGGCCTTCAGCAAGGTACGGGGAATGCTCCCGGGCCAGAGTGGATAAATCCAGATGCAAACAATCCGCCGCACGCGACAACGCCCCCCGGTGCTCATAATCCACCGCGCTCAGCGTCTGCAACTCATAACCGGAAATGCAATTTAATGCAACTGAAAGCGATTGGAGTATCTGTTTGTCAGCCTCTTTTGCGGCTCTGACTACCAAGGCACGTTCATGTTCCCACATCCAAATCCCTGGTTCAAGTAAGTCACTGCAAACAAAGGTCGTGGCAGGAATCCCCTTTCGCTTCAGCACTGGGAACACCACATCATAGACCTCCCGGAAACCGTCATCGAAGGTTAGATGAAACACACCCTGAGGAACTGGAGCTCCTTCCCGCACCCATCCCAGGATATCTTCCAGAGAAACCGGTTTCCAATGCCGCAACAAAAAGTCCAGGTTACGTTCGAACACCTGCACCGAAGCCACCGGATACGAGCCCTGCATGTACACGGGAGGAACATCGGACACCAGATGATAATAGGGGAACAAGGGGCCGGGAGCCATCCTGATCAGCCACGAAACGGGCAGATGTGGCAGGGTTGCGGACAGTGATTTTTTCAACAAGTGCTTCATATCAGCGAGGCGGATATCCCAGGAGGGGAAAGGCGTTTCCGGTCAGCCGGGTGTAAGCAAAACGCAACAGCCTCACGGCCCACCAGCGATTGGCTTTTTTCAGGTCATAACGATAGGACAGCACTCCGGGACGATGGCGCAAATTGAACCACAACGTTCCAAACAGACTGAACAGATTGTGGGGAAACAAGTAGCGGTAAGGTTCTTCCACATAGACCTGGAGCGTTGCCTTGTCATATTCCTGCCGCACCCCTGCATGTAAGTGATAACACCGAATACTGAAGGCCGGATTGAGCACCCTGTATCCTGCCCGGAGCAATTCATACAGAATACGGTTGTCACAAAAGGGCACCCCAATGGGAAAATCCCCTGTTACCGGTTTCACCGGGCCCTTGAAAACCCATACATCCTGACTGTCGTTCCGTTCGAACAAAGCCACAGAAGCATCCTCCCGGACATTCCATCGGGTCAGGGCCAGACAGGTATCGGCCCAGTTCAGATGGTGCAGCACCCCAATGCGCTCATCAAAGAAGATATCGGTATTGGCAATGATGTGGATATCGTCCGGTCCGCTCCGTTCATTGATGATGCGGAAATAGTCCTCATAACTGGGTCGCCTACTGACTGCGATACTTTCCAAATGGCCATCGCTCCAGTGATGGTTGCTTTCGTTAAGCACCACAATCCGGTCAATAGCCGAACACTTCAGGTTTAACTCCACAGCCCGAAGCAACTCGGCTTTCCGCACCGGGTTTTGCTCATCGTAAAAGGTGGTATAGAGGGTGGTCATCACCGACGACAAAAGAGCTTATGCAACAACCTGGGAAAGAAGGATTTCAGCATCTCCCTGATGGGGGGGGCAAAATAAGCACCGTACCACCCAGGAACGGGATAGAAGTAGCGAATCAACTCCCGGGGATATGAGTTCGAACGTATGTGCCGTTTGCGTGTCAGAAATAAACCGATTCCCTCCTGTCCCATCATGAGGTTCACTTCCGGGGGAAACAGGTCCAGAGCAAATGACCAGACATAGGACTCACAGGGCAAACAGGTCAGCACCCACTGATCTTCATCATAATTGTGCAACTTCTTTCCATACAAATCTACCTCGAACCGAAAATCGTTCAATGCAGGACAGTGGGCGAGCAAATAATCAGGAAGCAGGTTTCCCGATGCATCGTATCTGGGTGCCTGTTCGGGCAGAAATGGGCCCAAAGGACGAAAACCCAGAGATAATGTGTTGTGGAATGTCTTGTCACACGAGCGAACATGGGTGCCCGGTTCGTTCATATTCTGTGAAAAAGACGTATATGGATAGGCGAAGAAACGACGGGTTTGTTGCAGATACAAAATAAAGATTTTCTTCCAGGACTGCGCGGACCATTCCCTGATTCCATCGGGAAGAAAGTCCATATCAGACTCTCGAAAATCGGTTTGGTACCACTGAGCAAAACCCCGGTATTGTTCCCTCGTCCATATCTGCCCCCAGGAACAAGGCAACTGCATGAGGTAGTACCCGGAACCTGTCATCAGAGGATGGAATGGCAAAAAAGCTGATTCGTTGAACGAAGGGGCATACAGGGATATCCCCGCAACGTCTTCAGAGCCATCAGTATCCTCAAGAGCACTTAATGCATAGTGGTAGAACCAGGGAGAAACCATGAGGTCATCCTCCAGAACAATCACAGCTCCATATTGCTCAGAAAGTGAGGCACACCACAAAATATGGTTCTTAAGCCCCATGTTTTGCTGATGAACTACCACTTTCTTCTCCCCGTGCCAGAGAAAGCTCTGCGCCAGAGTTTGCAACACCGAAGTGTAGTCCACAGAATAATCAATGCTGATAATCAGAACAGGCGGGACATCATAATGTGCCTTGGCAAGAGCATCAAGGAGCCGCGACAGGCTGGCCGGACGATTGAAAGCAGGAACAACCAGAGCAGGATTATTTGCCATTTTGACCATATTTTTGAATTCGGTTCATCCACCAGTTAAGGTGTACATAGGGCCAGAACTTCCAGGAATGGTCCCAATTCTGTATGTCTCCAGCAACAAGATTGCCGAACTCTTTCCGCACTTCAGCCCCGTTAAAATATGGATTGTTCAGGAAGGAAGGCTGGTCCATCTGGGAAAGCATCCACTCCCTGAGGGGCCCCAGATACCAATCCACAATCGGTGCATTAAAGCCCGTCTTACGCTTGTTGAGGCGGGTTTCATCGGGCAGCAATCCCTTCATGGCCTCACGCAGCACCCGCTTAGTATAGCCTCCGCCCACCTTGGACGAAGCTGGCAGCGAAAACACAAATTCTACCACCCGATAGTCCATAAAGGGCATCCGGCACTCCACTCCGTGCGCCATGGAACAGCGGTCATATTGATTGAGAATACCGGGAAGAGGATACTGAAAGAATGCAGCAAAAAGATGCTTGTCCAATGCATTTTGAAAATGAGCGGTGCGCCTTGCCGGACGGAGCCCATCACTTTGCGCCCGTGCGGCAGGATAATGATACAAATGCAACCATGACAGAGTTTTTTTCAATGGACGGCGGTATATCTGACCCAGCATCAGCCAACGGTACCTCAGAAATCTTCTGAGTTCCCTGCGGGCATGGGCCTTTGCGCTGAATTGACTGGATTCTCCCTGTGCAGCATAGGTACGATACACATCGGCCATCAGGGGCAGATTTCTGCTTTGCCAGGCCCCGCACAATGCTTCGTACAAAGGATTGTACCCCCCCAGCATTTCATCCGGCCCCTGACCATCCAGAGTAACCGTGATTCCTTGCTGTTTGATGTATCCGTAAAGCTTCCAGATGGGATAAAACGCCAGAGCGTACATAGGCCCGTCACATTGTTCCAGAGCTGTTTCGAGTTCTTCAGTTGAGGGCGGCAGAATGGGAAGCACATCCAGGGTGAGCTGCTTTTGCCGGGCAATCCGCTCCGCATCGGCCGTTTCATCAATGGGCGAGCCCTTAAAAGAGGCACAAAAAGCCCGGTGGGAAAAGTGACTGAAGCGATCCTGTGCCTCATGATTCATCTCGGCAATGATGGAGGCGATGCTCCCGCTGTCCACGCCACCCGACAAACAGGTGGCCACCGGCACATCACTCCTGAGCCTTATCTTCACCGCATCAAAGAGCAGTTCCCTAAGTTGGGCAGCCTGTTCCCGAAAACTGCGGGGAACCTGGACAACGGGGATGGAATAGTACTCACTAACCGTACAGGCTCCATCTTTCCAGTGCAGCATGTGCCCTCCGGGCAAGCTGCGCACCTCATTGAGAAAGGTCTGGTCTGTTCCGTGGTAAGAGCCGTTTCCCTCCAAAAGAGAGGCAACAACCATCCGGTTGATCGTTAAAACATTACCAACGAACTTGTGGATGGCGGTCACCTCAGAAGCAAACAAAAACCGGGAATCATCCTGAAAATAATACAGAGGCTTGATGCCGAAGCGATCCCGGAACAAGAATAATTCTCCCTGCAATACGTCGTAAAAAGCAAGGGCCCACATTCCGTTAAGCCGTTGCATTACCGAAGCCCCCCACTCCTGCCAGGCGGCCAGCAACACCTGGGCATCGCCGTCAGAAGAAAATGAATATCCTTTCCCAGCAAGTTCCGTGCGCAACTCTATGAAATTATAAATCTCACCGTTGAACTCCATCACCCAGCGGCCATCCGTGCTGGTCATCGGCTGTTTGCCAGCATCGGAGAGGTCCAGAATGGACAACCTTCGGTGCCCTAAGGCAGCCCGTCCGTCCCGGTCTATCCAGTAGCCCTCGCTATCCGGACCCCGGTGGTACAGCAAATTGTTAAACGTCTGAATGGCTTGGAGAGAAACCGTCTGATTTCCCCGGCAAAGCATACCCGAAATACCGCACATAGAGTGTTGGTTATTGAATAGAACCTGATTTCAGGAATGTTCCAAGGGGAGCGAACGCCTGATCGAAATGGTAGAATCTCCGGTAGGCCTCAAAAGAAGCCGCGCGGTATTGCTGGTAATGACTCACTACAAGGGAAAGTGCCTGAGGCAAGGACGATACATCATCCACAAGGGCACAACAGGGCACCTGTCGCTCTAAGTCCTCATAGCTTTCATTCTTCATGGCCACAAAGGGCAGTCCGTGCCGTGCAAAGAGGGCAATCTTCTGAGAGGACAAGGCTGTGAACCTGTCGTTGAGATAGCGGTTTTCATACAGAGCAAATCCAATATGAGCCGAGGAGAGGATCTCGGAAAGTTCTGACTCCTCCACCAGGTCCAGACTGAAATACACCCTGCCTGGTTTGGCTTTGGACTGTAACAGGGCCACATACTCCGGGTCTCCGTATCCGTGAAAGACAGCAACACACGACCCATCCATGTCATTGACAGCCTCGATGATTTCCTCACAGAAACGCACCTGCAGAAACAAACCAAAATACAACAGGATGGTTTTATCCGCGGGGATCCCGAACTTTCGGCACAGGTATCCCGATTTTCTATAAACCGGAAGCCCCCTTACCGAAACAGGCAGGGGAATCCACAGATTCCGGGTGTTGTTGGCCCGGAACAAGGCCTCCGCCCTGAACCGGTCCTGCACAATGGTGGCCACGGCCCGCTGGTGACATTTCAACTCCGCTTTTCTCAATGAGGCATATTTTGCATATTCAGGAAGGTGCAGAAGATCCTCCAGATAGAGTTCCAGACTGTAATATATCACCGGAACTCTGGTCTTTCGTGCCAGGAGCGAAGCCCATATCAGGCCTTCCTTCTCCATCCCGATATAATAGTCAAAGGGAGCACGTTTCCTAACCGACAACAGGGACTGAAAGAGCACCAGTTTGTCAATAAGATGAACAGGCAACTTCCAGAGCCATTTGAGTGTGCCCACCAGAAATCTCCAGAATATATGCCGGAATGCCCGTCCCCAAATGCTTCCAAGCCGGTCTTCCACATGCTGAATCCTCGTTCCGGTGTCCTGAAAATAGAGTTCCTCAATGCCCAGGTCGCTCAAGGGAGACACATCCACCAGTTGTACTTCAAACACCTGATAGGCAAAAAAAGTAACCTCGTGGCCTTCCTCCCTGAGCTTTACCAGCAAATCACGAGTATAGCTCTGAAGGGGCCAGTCGTACTGAAAAACGGCAATCCGCTTGGGCATCGGCTCAGGATTGAGACAGAATTAGCTTGACTTTACTGCAGATTTCGGGAATCAGGTCCAGATTCAGACCCAGTCCGCTGGGCACATAAAACCCTCTGCGGGCCATATTCTCAGCAACCGGGTAATGTTCTCCAACAAACAGGCCCATCTTTTGAAAGACCGGTTGTTCGTGCATGCACCAGAAGAATGGACGGGTTCCAACGCCAGCTTCGCCCAAACGCTTCATGGCTTCCATGGCATCAAACGGAACCTCAGGGCCCAGAACCAGACCAAACACCCAGTAAATATTCCTGGAATACGGAGTGCTTTCCATCGGAATCTGCAGGCTCTTCTGGCCCGAGAGTAGCGCGGTGTATCGGGAACCTATCTCCCTTTTACGCGCCACAAACTCATCCAGACGCTCCAACTGAGCTACACCCATTGCCGCCTGCAGGTTGGTGAGCCGGAAATTCCAGCCCAGCTCCTCATGCACAAACCTTCGGCCGGGCTGAAAGCACAGATTGCGCAGGGAACGGCACCGCTCAGCAAGTTGCTCGTCATCGGTAAGAATCATCCCCCCCTCACCTGTAGTGATGTGCTTGTTGGGGTAAAAACTAAAAGTGCTGATATCTCCCAGACTACCGCACGGTCGGCCTTTATAGGTTTGTCCGTGCATCTCTGCTGCATCTTCAATCACCTTCAGCCCGTACTTGTGCGCCAGTTCCAGCACCGGGTCCATATCCACAGGCAAACCATAGATATGCACCACCATAATGGCCCTGGTTCTGGGGGTGATTTTTGCTTCTATCTGGGATACATCCATATTCCAGGTGTCCGGCTCGGAATCCACCAACACAGGCACAGCCCCGGCCCTGACAATCGCTGCAGCGCAGGAAATAATCGTAAAAGCCGGCATGATTACTTCATCCCCCTTTTCGAGACCCAGAGCAACCACTGCTGCATCAAGTGCCACCGAGCCATTGGAAACTGCTATACCATATTTCCGCCCCATTCTTTGGGCAAACAACTGCTCAAATTGTGTCACATACGGGCCTTCGGACGAAATCCAGCCGGTTTGAATGCACTCTGTGAGATACTTTATCTCATTGCCTTCAAGACAAGGCTCATTGACAGGAATAAACATATTATCGTATCTTAAGTTCGCTAACGGTGGCATCAAAGCGGGTTTTGTCCTTATCCCCCGCAAAGGGCCCCTGCTTGATTTCAATCATCTCGGTTTCTTCGAGCATTTCAAAGCCGTGTCCCCCGGAGGCCAGCAAAATCACGTCCCCTGTTTCCAGCACACAACTCTCCAAATACTCCTGAGCAGTGGAAAAGAAATCCACCCGTACCCTACCCTTGCGAATAACCAGTACTTCCTGGGTGAAATGCACCTCACGCATGATCAGGTTGTGCACATGGGGCTGAATTAGTTTCCCCTTAGGATGATGCATATAAGCCAGTTGCTGGGAAAAATCATCCGGGGTAAAAAACTCTATTCCCTGCTTGTTGTACGAGCTGGGAATCACAATGGCCATGATGGCCCCGTCATGGGTTATGGTCTTCATATCTTCCAATTATACGCGCGATGAACATCTTGGTTTTCACAATCATCCGGGCCCAGAGCCGGGGGAAAGATTCACCTTGCTCCAAATACATCCGGAACAAGGGACAATATAGCAATAATAAACGTTCTGCACATCTACGAGCAAAGCCCTCTTGAAAACGCACAGAATCCTTCAGGAAGGCCCGTTCCCGGGCAGGATTCCCGGCACGCCGAAACCTTTCAGCGATATCCAGACAATGCCGCCGGTACACGGCCGCACCGGCAACCCGCACAATTTCCTCCCTGTGTTTCTGCGCAATGTAAGATACTCCAAGAGCTTCCCTCGCCACATCTTTCGAAATGGTCTCACCCTGATGCAGATGGTACACAAACAAAGGTTGGTTGATAAAACCAAAATTATTCCTTCGAGCCAACCTTATTGATGTATCCCATTCCTGATAACTTGGAACACATTCATCCAAGAATCCAATCTCCACCAAACATTGCCTGCGAACCAGCAGACTCGGGAACATGGGTCCATATTTTGCCAACAAACATTTGTAAGTGTCCATGCTATAATCTGGCATATCGTATAACCATCTCGACTGGTCTTTGTGAATCCAGGCGTTGGTATATGACACATTCAAACCATTTGTCAGATTGTAGTGGTACTGTATTTCCAACTTATTTTTAATCCATTCATCATCAGAGTCCTGAAAAGCAATCCACTCCCCGTGGGCTTCTCGGATACCACGGTTTCGGGCTGCCTGGGCTCCCGAATTCTGCTCCAGAACAACTACCCTTACCGAAGGATACCCCAATCCCTGCACCATAGACACGGTGTTGTCTGAAGAACAATCATCTACCACAATCACCTCCATGGGAGGCAGGGTTTGCTGCACCACAGACCGCAAACAACGGGCTATCGTATGGGCTCGGTTATAGGTAGGAATCACTACTGAGATTGAAGCGATCATGGGATGGGGATGGGCATGTGAGGGGCAAGACTGGTCTCGGGGAGAAGCAGAACCATGTAGCCTGTTTCTTCCACAATCCGGTAACCTCTTTGTTGCAACATATCAATCAATTTTTTTTGATCCTCAGTTGGTTTCGGGGGTGACAAGGGGTTAGGCGGAAGAAAGGAATGTGCGTGAGGTTCCCCATGCAGAATCCCGATAACGGGCAGATGTCCCTCGGCAAAGAATTGCTCCAGAACCTGAAGATGCACTGAATCACAATCGAGTTCGAAATTCTGGAGAACCGGACTTTTTCTTTGTAACAAGTAATAAAACATATGACCTGGACGTCCATAGAGAACCAGGTCTTGCGAACTCCCGACATGGCGGCACAATCGATCCAGAGTATCCTCCAGATAATGTTTGCGCACCTGTGAAATTCTGATGCCATGTAACTGAGGCAAAGATGAATACTCGGTCATGGTGCGCACAGGAGCGGTATCTCCGTAAACGAATCCCAGCCTGAAAACCAGGGAGGAAAGAACCAAGACAAGAACAAACACCCCAAAAAATGGTTTAAAATAGCCGACTCTGTTCCCATCAGCAGCCACACGGTGCATCAAAGCCCACAAAAAGACAGCATAAACAGAGAGGAAAAGCCTCATTTTGAAAAACCCGGTAGCTGAACCCAGAATGGGGACAAACACAAAGACAAAACCTACAAGCAAGGTCAGTACAATGAACCGATAGCGATGCCATTCCAGGTGAAGCAACATCACCAGCAAAAGCAGCAGGATGCCACAACTGAAAAATGCCACCATACCGAATGGGATATGCGGGCCTCTGTTTGCCCATACATACCAAACCATCCAGGCGTAGAACAATAATAGAAATGCCCATCGGACAATGCTTGGAAACCTTCTCAGAAGTGCAAATACACCACAACCCACCCCAAGGAAGATAAAGTTCCGTACGTACATTTGAAAGTCATGAGCATACATGGACGTGATGGCATCCAGAGAATGGTTTCTGTCATTCGCCAGCAAGTGGGTTATGGCATCCCAGACCGCTGTGAGGCTGTAACCCGGAGCGAACAGCAGGAAAGACGCTATAACGCAAGCAAAAGGCAGCAGGAGAAACAGCGCATCTCTGGCAGGGTGCACACTCCGCAAAGGGGTTCGTGACCAGCGGCTCTCGATAAGCATCACTGCCCAAATGATGAAGGGAATCCCTATAGTAGCGATTCCCGGGAAACGCACCAAGGTGAGCAATCCAGACACCAAACCATACACCACCAACATCCCGCTCCTGCCCTGCTCCAGGTATCCTGAAATGCACACAAACTGAGCCAGCAGCAACAAAAGCGACAGAGAGTCAAGCGATGGAGAGTAGGCAGATGCTGTAACAATCGAGGACATCATGACGACCAACCCCTGAAGCAGTATCCGGCGGGGCACTTTTCTCATCAGGGCGGAATATATGATCAACATCATGGACCACAACAGAATAAGATATAATATTCTGGAGGCCAGAATTCCGTTTCCGGCCAGTTTTATCCAGAGGTTTCCCAGCATGGAGGAGAGGTAGAACAAGGGGTTCGTTTCGGGAAAAAACCTGTAGTGATTCAGCACATAGGGCACATCAGTTAAGTCAACTCCCCGAAACAATCCATACAAAGGGAATGCAATCAGATACAGCCAGTAGAACGGCGTCTCACATTTCCCAAGTATTGAGCCAATCCACTCTCGCGCTTCAGCCGCAGCCTGCGGGAACAGGAAGGCAATCAAAACGATGGTTATGAGAGATGCAACAAGTAAGGGGGAAAGAACAAGACGTACATCACCCTTCCAGTTCAGAACATTGTGGTACGCTGGCAGGATGCTCCTCCGTTGTGAAGCAGACACCTCTCCGTGCTCCACAAGCAAGTGTGAGTGTGGGCGAAACCACAACTGCGATTCGTCGTAAGCCGGCCTGGGAGATTCCGCCAAAGCAATCCTCAGAGAGGAGTCTGCGGCCGAACCCGGAGCATGAACCATGATACGAACCAACGCCCGGTTCTCATTCTGGGGCAAAGTCCATATCAAATTCTGATTCTGAGCAAAATCAACGATTGCCCCAAGATTTGTCTCTCCTTGAACGGACAGCGGACTCTCCGTCCCTGAGACCTTGAGGTACACGTAGTTCAAGTTAAGAGCCTCCCTGTATCTGTGGAGAATCAGCCCCGAAAATATCAGAACAAATACTCCAAGAGCAAGAAGCAGTTTTATGGAATTCCTTTTATTCATCAAAATTCACCCTGCCCGAAACCAGGTAAGTGGGACGCTCCTTGACACTCTCAAAAATACTGGCCACATACAAACCCACCATACCCAATACCGTGATGATGGCTCCGGAAAAGAAACTCTGCAGAAGGGCAAGACTGGCCCAGCCGTCCACGTGCACATCGCTGGCAAAATACAGAACAACAAGCACTATGGCCGTCAACAGGGAAAGCGCAGACAGGACTACTCCAAGTTTCACAGCAAGCCGAAGGGGCTTATCGGAGAAAGAAAGAATCGTCGAAAGTGCCAGACGGATTCTTTTGCGGAAAGAATAAGAAGAACGTCCCTGAGGCCTTTCGGCGTGCTCAATGGGAACAAGTGCATACCGAAATCCCACAAGTTTGTGCAGCATGGGGTAATAACGATGGTAATCGTGAAAACGAGCCATCGCATCCACCACACTCCTGCGGTACAACATAAAATTCGCAACGCCCCCATCCAAAGCAGTTCCGGTAAGGTATCCCAGCAAGCGATAGAAAGTGCGTGAGGCGAACCGTTTAAGCCACTCATCCTGCCGGTGTCCCCGGTGAGCAGCCACCACATCAAACCCCTCTTGCGCCTTACGGAGTAATCCGGGAATCTCCTCGGGCCTGTCCTGAAGATCACAATCCAGAGTCACCACCCAATCTCCCTGACTCGCATCAAGTCCAGCCTGTAACGCATATTGCTGTCCAAAATTCCGGCTCAGTCTCAGCCCCCGAACCTGTGGATATTTTCGGGCATGCTCCACAATTCTGTCCCAGGAGTGATCCGGGCCAGCATCCTCAACGAGAATAATCTCGTACCGCAACTGCAAGGGTTCTACTGCAGCAATGATGCGCTCCACCAAGGGGCCAACCAACGCCTCGGACTTGTACACCGGGCTCACCACGGATAATGCAACATGTTCCTTCATAAGCATTGATTTTGTGCCATTGCTGACCATTGGGTTAAATCCGGGCCAGGAGCCGGTCAAAACACCGGCGTATTCTGCCTGAGGCCACTGACCACATTTGTGTGGAACGAGGCCTATTGAGACTGCTCAAACCTTTGTGAACCTGTTCTTCGTTCCTTGCATGCATCTGTTCAACGACCTGCTCGAAATCAGACGAAGAAAAAAGGGCATCGAAATATTTGTCATAATTCTTTTCCACCTCACGAACAAATGGTACGATATGCTCCATATCGGACCACAGGATGAATTTGGAATAGGGAACGGTCTCCCTTAATGGAGAATCTTCACTGATTACGATGGCCCCACAAAGCAGTGCAGGCAACACCCGCAGTTCTTCAAACGTGTGGTGAGCCTCTGTTTGATGTATATTGATCAGGATGCGAATATGTCCATAAAGCTCGGATATCTCCTGTGGGCTGTATTTTCCCGTCACATTCTGCACGTCGCATCCCGCCTGAGCCAACCGATTCAGCAACTCCCGTCTCCTGGGTTCATCGGGATGTATAAATGTGGTGATGATGCCTCTTCGGTTTTCCTTTGATGGACGGCGGAAGGGAAAAAGGACAGGCGCAACAGGGCATGGAAATGGTAGCTTCCGGTACCTTCCGGCCTGAGTGCATGTTCCACAGGCATTCTGGCACTACGGAATCCTACCCATTTGACCATCGTCGGGAAATACCGGGAATAGTCCTTCATGGACAGGATGGCCCGCACCACTTTAGCGTGATAGATGCCAAAGTTAGCTACCGATGCGTCCTGCTCTGTGTCAGTCAAATAGGCCAATACAGCGTAAAACAACCTGGACCCTTGACGTTTTATCACCGAATGCCGGCGCTGAATGCGTTGAGCCAGAACAATATCAAAGCCTTCGATGGCTTTTTGATACAAAGCCGGAATCTCTTCTGGTCGATCCTGCAGATCCCCGTCCATAACCACTACCCATTCCCCTGTGGCAAAAGACAAACCAGCCGATATGGCGCAATGTTGTCCAAAGTTTCGCGACAGGTTAATGCCCCTAACCCTGACATCCGATGCGCTTACCAGGACCACCTGAGACCAGTCGTCCTGAGTGCTGGCATCGTTGATATAGAGGATTTCAAAATCCTGAGTTATCCGGGATAGAGCATCAATCAAACGCTGCGTCAGTTCGGGCACAAAGCGGGCGCAGTTGTAGAGCGGAATCACCACAGAAAACATCATATCCGTACCATTTACAAATTACCGTTCAGAAAACAAATGCTGCACCCAATCTGCATAGGAATGGGTTGTGAGCGGCTTGGTGAGTGCTTCCATTCTGGATGCATCAAAGACTGTATCTCCAGATTCCAGGGCCCAGGCACGGGGAGGCCAAGGTACCGTACGTACCTCGACTCCGGCTGCCTCTGCGATGAATGTAGCAGCCTCCATCAGGCTCAGGTTCTCGCCCCCCACATTCAGCACCACATTCCGCGAAGCAGGATGCTCCAGAGCAAGAGCCATCTGACAACAGATGTCGAGCACATGGGTAAAAGTCCTGCGCAGGCTTCCGTCGCCAAAGAGTTCCAGTGGCTGTTGGCTCATGGCTCGCTGCAGGAAGAATCCCACAGTGCCGTAGGAATAGGCCCCCTGAAACTCATTTCCGTAGGGTACACACACCCGGAACACCGTAAACTCAATCCCGAACAACCGCTGATACATACTCAGGAAGGCCTCACACGACAATTTGTTCTGTGCATAGGGGGTGAGGGCCTCCTTCTCACTGTCTTCGGTCAGGAGTGCTCCTTGTTTGCCCTTGTACACCAGACGGGTCGAAGGGAAAACAATCCTGGCACGGCTCCCGGAGGCTCTGTGGTGCTGCAGAATATTCAGCAAGCCTATTTCGTTCACCTCCACAAAATCACGATACCGTTCAAACCCAACTTCCGTCCCGGTGAGGCCGCTGAACACATAGATAAAATCCACATCAAAATCCAGAGAGGCAACCGATGCCGCATTGGCCACATCTGCCTGAACGTAGGGAACCGAGGCATCCACCGGTGCAGGAGCTATGTCGCACGTCATCACATACTCCCCGCGCATTCTTAGATAATGCGCCATGTGTCGGCCCAAATAACCATGGGCACCCAATACAAGACTTTGGCTCACGGGTTCTGATTTTTTATCTCATCCAGCAATCGGCTTTGCTCCAACACTTCGGAATACTTGGAGGCTCCGTCCTGATGTTGAACACACCGGCAAAACTCCTGCAACAGGGCCGTGAAATGATTTTCAGCCGGGAGTTGTATCCTTTCGCAACGCCCCGGCTGCTCCAGCAATATCGTTGGTGAAAAATCAGGCCCGGGGGTGAAGGCTCTTTCGGCAGTGATTTTACCCTTGCTGCCCCAGAGTTCATAATTACACTGGTAAAAATTGTCAAAACCAAAGGCGACCTCAGCACTCAGGCCGTCTGGGTTCACCAGAAAGGCACTGCCATACAGATCCACGCCCTGTTCATTGACATGGAGGGTGGAAGCCCGGACCTGCAGCGGGCCTGGGAGAAATAACTGGCTGGCACGCACGGTATAGGCTGCGGCATCCAGCAGCGCTCCCCCGCCCAAGGCTTTGTCATACCTGAAATTCCCGGGTTCCAGTGGAGGAAACCCAAACGAACTCCGGAAGCATCTCAACGCCCCGATTTCCCCGTTCTGAAGCAGGGACCGAATATACTGGTGCTGTCCGTGGTATAGAAACATAAAATTCTCCATCAGCAGCAGGCTCCGCTTCCGGGCCATGGCGACCATCTCCAGAACAGAAGCATAATCGGAGGCCAGCGATTTCTCCACCAGCAGATGTTTTCCCGCCTCCAGGGCACGCAGCACCCATTCCTGATGCAAGCCGGTAGGTAAAGGCATATAAATGGCATCAATATCGGCCCGGTCCAGCAAGGACTGGTATCCCTCCAACGCCTCACATCCAAACTGCGTGGCAAACTCCTGCGCCTTATCCTTGGTGCGGCTGGCCACGGCAACCAACTGCAACGCTTCCACCTGCTGCATGGCAGGAATCACCGAACGACGGGCAATCCGGGCACAGCCCAGCACCCCAATGCGAATCTTCTTCATGACACAAACCTTATAGCCGACAACAGGCTGCGGGCCTGGATGTTCAGATAATTATTAAAACGTATAAAGGTTTTGATCTGGTGGAGGGTCATCCAGATGTATTTTTCCGGGACCTCCGGGGAAAAAGCCTCCCCCACTTCCACAATCATATTTCGGTTTTGTTCCCGGTAAAATCGGCCTCCTTCCTCGGACTGCATGGTGGACAACAGCACCTGTGTCTGGTGTTGTTCCGGATGCAGGAAATAATCCAGGAAAGGCACCTCGTACTCATTGAGTCCCTTGCGGTAGTTGCCCGTGAGGCATTGCACCGTGGGTGCCAGCTCGATGATATCCAGATTCCCGGCTTCCATTTTGGCCTGCACCAGAAAGTGGTACACTCCGTTTATATTCTTGACAATAAAGCCCATAATCCCCTCCTGGGCGGACTGTACCAAAGGTTGGGTCCAATTCCGCACCTCCCGGTTCCCAATTTCAACCTGAACCGCGATGACGGAGAAGTATTTATGATCCTCGTGGTAGATGGCATGGCTGTCCCGGACCCAGTGTTGCACCCTGCTGAGGGGTACCCGCTCCACCTCGAGTTCGGCGAGGGATTTGTGCCTTGTAATCCAGGATATAACCTCCTCGATGGTGTGCAAAGCATGCTCCTCATCGAGTTCCGAAGCAAGCATGGACAGACCGAAAACTTCCGGACGGCCACTGTTCCCGGGCACCACCAAACCATTCCCATTCCGGAACGTGATTCCTGAGATCACCGTACGGGTGTCCATGTTGACCACATTGTCGAAAGAGAGCAACTGTTTGATCTGGGCCAGAGTGAGCCAGCAAAAATCCTCCAGCACAGGAATGTCTCCGGCAACTTCCACAATGATATTCCGGTTGCGCTTTCTGAAAAAGCGGGCTCCCTGCTCGGACTGCAACTGGTCCAGCAGCACCTTCACGCCCGGAACACGGCCCATAAAATACTCCAGATAATGCGGGGCATTGCCCTGATGTACCTGGGTGTAATTGCTCCGGGTTGCCTGCAGCGTTGGGGAAAGCTGTACCCCGTTGATATTGCCCGGCTCTATCTTGGCTTGCATGAGAAAGTGCAGCACCCCCCCGAAACTTTTGGCAATAATGCCCAGGAAGCCAATCTCCGGCTGATTGATGATGGGCTGCGACCACTCCTTGACCGTATCCCAGTTGGTCCGGATGTGCACCCCTTCGATGCTGAAAAATTTCCCCGTTTGATGCTCCAGATTCCCCGTTTGAGGGTGAAAGTGCCATTGTTTCATGTCTGCAAAAGCAATCGGGGTAATACGGTGGCAGGTGGCTTGCTTTTTCTCTTCCATCCACTGCAGAAACTGAGGCAAAGACATAAAAGCGGCCTGATCGGCCAAAGCCGATTGCAGGAATGCATTACCGATGGTTTTATCGGTCATAGTCCCTTAAGTTTTTCTTCAATCAAGCTGATATGACGGTCCATGGTGTATAAATCTGTCACCCTTCTGCGCCCGTTCTGGCCCAGTTGTGCTGCAAGTCTTCGGTCACCTGCGATGCGGAGGATATTCCTGATCATCGTTTCCAGGTCCCCCTCATCGCACAACAAGCCGGTTTCCTCATCCACCACCGTATCCATGATGCCGTAGTGGCGGGTAGCCACCACCGGAACCCCCGACGCCATAGCGTCCAGGATGGCCACAGGAGTCCCTTCACTATCGCCGTTAGCTGCCATGAGGGAATGTTGCACAAACATCAGGGTGTCTCCCATCTGCTCCAGAATCTGCTCCCTGGTTTGAAAGGGACGCAGGGATACTTTATCCTCCAGATGAAGGGCCCGCACTATACGGGTATTGATTTCCTGAAGCTCACCCTCCCCGATCATCACCAGTCTCAACTCAGGATACACCTTCTGAGCCTCGTAAAAAGCCAGCAAGGTGAGATAGGGCGCTTTCTTCAGGGTTTGTCGCCCAATGGCCACCAGGGTATTGGAATGATAATCGGCAGAGACCTTGAGATAATCCGGATGGGGTACACAAGGGTTGTACACAATTTTCTCAGCAGGGCAGCCTAAGGCTACAAGGTCCTCGGCCATCCTGCGCGCTACCACAAATACAACGGAAGCATAGCGGAAAAGAAATTGATACCGTTCGCGGAACTCCTCCACAATATCCTTACGGGTGGACTCAAAACCCAGAAAATACACCACCATAGGGATATTCAGGGAGGCACACACCGGAGCCACCACAGCTCCTGCTGTCCCAAATTCCGCAAACACCAGGTTAATAGAGTGCTCCCTGAGGTATCTGGATGCCAGAGCAAAATCCGAGCGCTCCTCCCTTTTGCGGTGGTAGAACCGAAACACCCAGTGATAGGGCAACAGATGCAGCCAACGATACCAGGACGGGCGTTTTTCAGGATACAACTCTCTCAGGGGTACCCCTTGGGTGGCATAATCCAGATTGTAGCTGTACAGATGAAATACATTCCCCCGGATGCGTTCCATGTGCGCCCGGATAAAGGTTTCCGTGGGAGCCGGCATGTGGGGGGTAACAAAACAAATATTTCTCATTGCTAACCTTCCAGAAATTTGCGGATACGGGTCCGGATGCGTAAAAAATCCATTCCCTTTTGAACCCAGGTCTTTTTGCGGGGCGGAGCTACCGGTTCCTCGGTGCCGGGACGCACGTACCGCTGCAGGTCAAACCGGGCCTCGTGGTGGAGCAGCACTTGCTCATAATCCTTCAAATGAGGAGAAAGCAGCGGGTCTTCCCCATTCACAATGCCCTCGATGGTGCTGCGTGTAAAATGCACAAACACCACAGGGAAACGCCCGTCAATCAGTACCTCGCCGTCCACAAGGGTTCTGGGACAATCCTGGAGATTCCAGTGGGCCACATTGCATCCGCGGTGTTTCAGCACCAAAATATGCTCAAACAATACCGGGAGCAGGTTCAGGTAGGTTTGATCGCCAAACAGCCCCCGGGTTCTTTCAATCACACACAGTCTCACACAAACGCTGGCCCACCAACGCATGGCATCAGCACCCCTCCGGCTGGCACCCACAAACCCTCCGTTGAACAGGCCATCGGTAAAGATGGTCTGGAACATATTGAAATCCATAGAGGGATCAATAGAGGAGCGCCAGTGAGGAGTCAGCAACACAGCATGTTCCGTGAGCGCATCAAACAAAAAGTGAAAATCGTGGTAAAAAAACAGGTCGGCATCCACAAAGAGCACCTTGTCGAAGCCGTCATGCTCCAACAGATACAGCATCAGTGCCGACTTCATGGATTGTCTGAAGCTATCCATACTTGAATGCCGGTAGGCCTGGTACAGCTCCAGAGCCACCCCGGAGGCACAGACCTGATCCGTACTCAGAAATCGGGTGTTGGGATGCCTGGCCTCCAATTCCGTGAAGGGTCCGGAGTGATCAGTTACAAAAACATGAAACAGAATATCCCGGTCAAAACGCCGCACCGACTCACAAACAGTGAGCGCATAGGGAATGTAGGAGGTTTCTACGATGGAACAAAAAGTATCTCTGCTCATTTGGTCCGCCATTGATGCCACAAAGTAAGGTAAAATAAAGTTTTCAGCGGCCCCTGCAACGGGGTCCGAACCAGATACTGCCACAGGCTCATCGCCTTGCGCTTGCTCATCCACTCCCGCACTATCCATTCATATTGCTCCAGTTGTGAAGAGCATCCCGGAGGCAGGAGCCCGGCAACCCGTTCCAGCACACGCTGGTACTCCACAAAACGATGGGTAATGGTGCTGCGAACATTCCGCAAACTGGTGGCGCTCTCATAACGCCTGAAGTAACTCAGGGGCCGGGATACATAAGCCATATTTCCATGGGTGAGCATCAGAATCCAGAACAGCCAATCTCCGCAATAGCGATAGCTACCGATTTCATCCATAAAGGGAATGGCTCGTTCCCGCCGAAACAGTACGGCTGAGGCATTGACAATGGTATTCCGGTACTGCAGGTATTTCTGAATAGCTTCTGTGCCGGAACAAACAAAATCATGGTCCCACCGGGAGGGATCAATAGCCTCTCCCCACTGGCAGATTTCCTCAAAGGAGCCATCTCCCCGCACACGGTTGATGCGGCAATAAGCCAGGGTTATGTCATCCTGCTGCTCCATGGCCGAAACCAGATGCTCCAACAGACTGGGGTCAGCAAAGTCGTCGCTCTCGGCAATCCAGACATACTTCCCGGTTGCCAGGCTGAGCCCCTTGCCCCACTGCCGAAAGGAAGAGCCACTGTTGGCGTCGTTCACCACAAAATGCGACACCCTGGGATCACGGGCATAACGGGACAAGATCTCCACGCTGTTGTCTGTACTCAGGTCGTCCAGCAGAATCAACTCATAATCCTGAAACGTCTGGGAAAAGATACTCTCCAGACGCTGTTCCAGATAGGGTGCGTGGTTAAAGTTAGGGAGAATAACCGATACTTTGGGCATCATTTACAGAACTCGCAACGTTTTGAAAATCTTGTATTTTATTCGGGAACACAACGGTGCCCGCGCTGGCGTTGATTTCTGAAACCGGTGGGGCATTTCGAGGTTCTTCATCGAAACCCCTTGCAATACCATCCACACCCCGAAATATCGTTCCAGAAATCCGCCCTGAGCGCGGTATCTGTGCCCCTTGTCAAAAGCATTCAGTTGCCCTCGTTCAATCAGAGGAGCGATAAACGCCATCATCTGCTGCAAAACAGCGGTTTTCATAACGAATGCCGAACACAGGCAAATCTCCGCACCCACCAACCCGGCCACAGTGTGTTTTGAGTGATAGTGCTGGTTGTAGTCTTCCACTATTTGCTGGTAGCAATTCTTTCCGCCACCTTGCAGCATATTGGGAAACCTGGCATCCATCATAATGTTCTGGCGATAATCATCTTCAAAGTCAGAGGTTTCAAAAGAAACAACATCGCAATGACTCAGTGCCGTTTCAAAATCGGACTGCGAAAGCGTACTGAGGTCATAATCGTAGTGAACAAAACCCACATACTCAACATTCGGGAACAGGGACAAATTCCTGCTCAGATTGTATAGAAACTCCGATTCTGCATACCATTTACCCAAAGAGACGAAACCCGGGAGTGATGCCTGATCGAAAGCGTGAACCCCTGGCAGAGAATACTTTCCCACATTGTGCTCGGAAAGGTTCACAAAGATCAGGCTATCGCGCAAATATTCCGGATAGTATTCCCAGTGAATGTCCTGATGAAACAGTACAAAAAGACGCATTGCCGAAAGAGAACCCATCAGATCAAATGCTCAGTTTGTTTTTCAGTGATTGATACAGAAGCACCAACCGTCTGACACCCGGATGATGAAGCAAAGCTTCCCGGCAATCCCGGACGAAGATGCTCCTGTGCAGCCGCAAATGCGGATAATGTTGCAGAAAGGGCCTCAGAACAGTACAAGTTCGCCAAAAACCCAACGCACGGTGAAGTTGGCGAAAATGCAACTCATATTCCTTCCGGACAAGTTCGATTCCCGGGTGGGCGTGAAACACACGATACAGGGGGTGATACAAATACTGATGGAGTAAAATCAAGACATCCACACAGTCACTCCTGATTTTCCGGGCATCCTGGTTTGCGGCCGAAGCAGATTGCCCATGGACTCGGAAGGTTACCAGGGCCTGCGCATCATAATAACAACCGACATGAGCCACAACCCTAAGGGCAAACTCAAAATCGCAAAGCTGGATTAGATCAGCATTGTAAAAACCAAATTGTTCAGGGACGCTCTTATGAAAGAAATGTGCTGTAGGTTCGCCCAGAATATTGAAATAGGGTTCCTTCAACACAATATCCCGCAATTGATCGGGAGCCACAAACCCGGTGGATACCCCGGTATCGCTCAATTGCCGAATGCGCCCAAAAGCATCTATGAACTTTCCCCCGGCCGAAGATTCCAAGAGGAACTTCCGGTCACAGACCGCAAACCGAGCCTGACTCTGGCGACAGCCCTCGAATAAACGTTCCACACAAAGTGGGTCAAGCACATCGTCCTGAAACAGAAACTTAATCCATTGGCCAGAAGCCCGACGGATACATTCATTCCAATTCCCGACCAATCCCATATTGTGTTTGTTCTGATGCAGCACTACCCTCCGATCCCGTTCGGCATAATGCGCAACCAGAGCCACCGTTTCGTCCGTGGAGCCATCATCCACAACCAGCACCTCCAGAGGACGGTATGTTTGAGACAGAGCTGATTCAAGGGCTTGCTCAACATAGGCAGCACCGTTGAAACTGGGAATACACACCGACACCAGAGGCCGGTCCACAGGAGCAACCATCAACGAGATAACAGCTTTCTCCATACCGTACGAGGCCAGGCCAACACACCCACCAACATCCTGCCTGTACGGAAGGATGTTGAACGAAGCGTTTCCTCCAGTTGCTGCTGCAGTTGTTGTTGCTGCGCATATTGGTCCAAAAGCATTCGGCAAGGTTCCAACTGCTCCGCATTCAGACAAGAAACCGGTTTTTCCAGACACTGAGCGGCTTTCTGCGTATCATTCTGACGCATATAATGTCCAAACAACTCGATGGTCAAGCGGGTGTACTGTTCCCTGAGAATTTCCTCCACCTGGATGTCAAACTGTCCTATCATCGCCGCAAGCACCTTGAGCCAGCGCTCCAAGGTTACGATACGGGACTGAGGTCCCCATACCCCTCCCTGATGGATGCGGTACACAGCCATCACATCGGGCAAATAACCTATTTTTCCAAAGCGGGCGTTGAGCATGTGCATCACATAATCCCCTACCGGAACTCCGAACACCCAACCCGGAAAGAATGGAAAAAGATTGTTCCGGTACATGCACGACGCTGTGTAAATATAGTTTCCTCTGGCCAGGTCACGGATATCGGTAACCAGGGGCTGGTCTGGAGCATTCGACAGATGAGAAGGTTTTGATCCATCTTCATATTGAACCTCCACATTATGGTGGCACAGCACATAATCCGGATGGAGTTCCATAAAGTCCACCTGTTTCTGCAATTTATCCGGGTCGGTCCAATAATCGTCGCCTTCGCACCAGGCCACATACTTTCCACGGCAATCACGCAGGGTCCACTTCCAGTTGAACCTGGTCTTGAGTACCCCATCTTCATAATACTGTGACAGCTCCCTGTCGCGCAGCAACAAACGAATCTTATCCGGATACTTCCGGGCATACTCCATACAAATTTCCCGGGTACCATCGGTGGACTCATCTTCACCAATCACAATCTCGTAGGGGAATCGGGTGCGCTGACAGAGCATCCCTTCCAGACATTCCGTGATGAATCCCGCATGCTGGTACGTGGTGACGCAGATGGAAACCACAGGGTCCATCCGGTTTACCGGCTTGTCCTCACCCAGGTATTCCTTTTGCAACAGGCCCCGCTCATTGAATGACTCCAGTGCTCCCATAGTGGATCAAGACTTAATGATGGATAGAATCTCTGCCACCTTTTCCAGAGAGAGCTCCGGAAAAATCGGGAGGCACAATACCTGACGGGCTGCCTGCTCTGCAACCGGAAGATTTTCAGGCCGGGCGGAACTCAGCCCGCTGTAGGTGGGGAATTGGCTGATGAGCGGATAAAAATAACGACGTCCAAAAATTTGATGTTGCTTCAGCTTTTCGTATAGATCATCACGGCTCATTCCATATTGCGCGGCATCCACAAATACCGGGAAATATGGATAACCGTGGCGCACCCCCGGGATGTCCTCCATACACCGAATCCCGGCAACATCCCTAAGCCCGGAGCGATAGGTCTCAGCAATTTCTTTTCTCCGTGCAATATATCCATCCACATACCGGAGTTGAAGCAAACCAAAAGCTGCCTGAAACTCATTCATTTTGGCATTGATGCCCGGCTCTATGACAGTGGTTTCATTGGCAAACCCAAAGTTCTTGAGGTGGTCAATCCTTTTTTTCATAACCTCACTGCGGCACACGATGGCCCCTCCCTCAATGGAACTGAATACCTTGGTGGCATGAAAGCTAAGGATGGACATATCCCCGTACTCCAGCACAGAATGTCCGTTCCTGCGAACGCCAAAAGCATGGGCTGCATCATAAATGACTTTGAGCCCATAGGTGTCGGCAATTTCGCGGATGCGTTCCATGTAGCACGGATTCCCGTACACATGCACCGGCATGATGGCTGTGGTTCTCGGGGTAATGGCTGCTTCAATGCGGTCCGGGTCCAGATTGAAATACTCAGGCTCCACATCCACGAACACCGGCTTGATGTTGTTCCACCACAGGGAATGCGTGGTCGCCACAAAACTGAACGGAGTAGTTATGACCTCGCCCACGATACGCAGCGCTTGCAGTGCTGTCATCAGGGCAAGGGTGCCGTTGGAAAACACTGAGAGATGCTCCACCCCCAGATACCGGCACAGCTCCTGCTCAAACTCCTGGTGAAAGGGACCGTTGTTGGTGAGTATCTTTTGGCTCCAAATCTGCTCCAGCATCTGGGTGTATTCATCCAGAGGAGGAAGAGCTGGCTGGGTTACATATACTGGGTTCATTCCGATTAGTTTTGTTCTTTCCACTCACCGGGGATTACCGAACAAGCCCAGGTAGCAGCACCGGCCTTCATTGTAAAGTAGATACTGTTGGTCACCCGGCAGTAAAAAGCCTTGGTATCCGGGTTGGTGGCACCAAAAGTGATGCTGTATTTGGCCGTAGCCAATACCTGATGCGGAATCTTGATTTGAAACTTGCGCACCTCCGTCCCGTTGTTCACAAATGCCGCCCCGTTAATATTGGACCCTGAGGACATCACCTCCCTGAGCTGAGCGTCAAAAGTGGTTAAAAACAAGTGAAATGTTCCTACTGAGGGGGCGATCTTGACGGTCACCTCCATATCAAGGTCATCGTAGGTGGTCAGGACGGCAGAGTCATCCTGCACCATGCGGCCTGTTCTGGGATCGTGTATCGCGATGGACGCTAACTCTATCTCCCCACTTCCCTGATTGATCCTCTGAGGAGATTCAAACATATTGATATACTTGGCAATGCCCTCCGCTATATCATTGGAATGAAATAGTGTTTTCCCCTTGTCCATCAGCAGCACTTGGGAACAAATCCGGGAAATCATGGGCATACTGTGGCTGACAAAGATGGTGGCCGTGTTGGGAATGAGTTCTCCCATGCGGTTGAGGCACTTAATAACAAAGCCTAGGTCGCCTACTGCCAGCACCTCGTCAACGAGCAACACATCGGGCTCCATCTGGGCTGCCACGGCAAATCCCAGACGAACCTTCATCCCGGAGCTGTAATTCTGCACCGGGCTATCAATGAATTCCCCTATCTCCGAGAAAGCCACGATTTGCTGAAACTTATCATCAATCTCTTCCTTGCTGAAACCCAGTACAGCGCCGTTGTTATAAATGTTCTCCCGCCCCGTGAGGATGGGATTGAATCCGGCACCCAACTCGATCATGGTGCCGATGCGCCCCCGCATGGTGATGGAGCCCTCATCGGGCTTGATCAAACCCGTGAGCATCTTGAGCAGGGTGGACTTCCCTGCCCCGTTGTGCCCAATCAGGCCCAGACATTCCCCTCTGCGCAGTTCAAAAGAAATGTCCTTGAGCGCCCAGAACTCGTCCTTACGGAGCCGCTCCGGATTGGGATTCCCCCTCGTAAAAGAGCTGCACACGTCCTTGAAACCATACCAAAGAGACCTTTTGAAGTCCTTGCAAAACTTTTTGGAAACTTTGTCACACTTAATCAGAATATCGTCCTTCATGAAAACGGATGTGTATTGATGGGATGTTGGAAATATTGGTCAGGAACCGATGCGTTCAATGATAATCGGCATGGTAATCCGGTACATGGCCCAGCCAATCCAAAGGATCAACAAGGAACACAGCATGATGGCAGTGAACTGAGGCCACATAGTGGGATACTGACCTGTCAGCAGGTCCCGGGTAACCGTGATGAGCGGGGTGATGGGGTTCCAGAGCATAAAATGGTACAGTCTTCCTGATTCGGGCATGGGATACACTACGGGGGTGATGTACATCACTACCTGACTGGCAATGGCCAGAAAACGACCAAAGTCTTCATAGAGCATCTGGAAGGGAATCAGCAATACCCCAATACTGAAACCACAAAGGATAAGCGCTAGGGCTGCGGGAATAAACAACAGGGAGTTCCATGAAAAGCTATTCGAAAAGACCACCAGCAACAACACCAAGGCCACAAACCTCGCCAGGAAGTTAAACAGCATCCGGTAGAAAGCACTGATCAAAAAGGCCTCCCGGGGAAACTTCAGTTTGCTCATCATCGAGCGGCCGTTCATCACCGCTTCGGTAGGCGCCTTGAGCGCTTCAAAGAAGGTTTGAAACATGATGGTACCACACAACACAAACACCGGATAGTTTTCCACCGTGTTGTTGACCTTAACCAAATTGAACAGCGTTAAGAATATCCATACAGAGGCCGTAAAGAAGGGCGGAATAAAGGCCCAAAACAATCCCAGCAGCGACTGACGAAAAGTTGCCAGCGTATCGCGCACAAACAACTGCCTTCCCAAAAACCGGGAAAGTAGCAGGTCTCTGTACATATTCCCTAGCGCAAACACCTTGACATCAGCGTGTGTAGGATGATAGACTGTTTCCTTCAATTTGTTTTCCATATTATTCAAACTTCACTTTTCTGGACAATATTTTCTTTTCATTGGGATAATTCCAGGCATCCCAAGGGAAATGAACCCCTCGGTTCCACTGAGCCCACCGCTCCAGATCCTCCCGGACCATCAATTCCACCAAATCGGAAAAAAGCACCTTTGGCTGCCATCCCAATACACGGGCACTCTTTTCATAATTTCCGTGCAAGGATCGCACTTCCACCGGCCGGAGAAACTTCTCGCTGATGCGGACATGATCCTCCCAGTTCAGGCCAGCCGACGAGAAAGCAGCCTGGAGAAACTCCCGCACAGAATGGGTTTCATTGGTGGCCACCACATAGTCATCCGGAGTATCCTGCTGTAACATCAGCCACATGGCTTCCACATACTCGGGAGCGTATCCCCAGTCGCGCCGGGCGTCAATATTCCCAAGCTCAATATGGGATTCCAGTCCGAGCTTAATTTTGGCAACCGCGTTGGTGATTTTCCGGGTAACGAACTCCAACCCCCGGAGCGGGCTCTCATGGTTGAACAAAATCCCGTTGCAGGCATACAGTCCGTATCCCTTACGATATATCTTCAACATGTGGTGCGCATACAACTTGGCGGCAGCATAGGGGCTGGAGGGCTCCAGCGGGGTGTTTTCGTCCTGGGCGTCATAGCGGTTGTCCCCAAACATCTCACTGGTAGAAGCCTGATAGAATCGAGCCTCGGGGGTAACCAGGCGGATGGCCTCCAAAAGCCGGGCAACCCCCAATCCGGTGATCTCACCGGAGGCAATCGCCTGCTCAAAAGAGGCCCCGACAAAACTCTGGGCTGCCAGATTGTACACTTCATCAGGCCGGGAAAGACGCAGTGCTTCGATAATGGAGAAACTATCCATTAAGTCACAGGGGAACAACTCCACCTCATCGAAGATACCCAGATATTGCAGCCGCCAAAAATTGGGCGTGGACAAGCGGCGATACGTGCCAAAGACCCGATAGCCCTTGTTTAGCAAATACTTGGCCAGATAAGCTCCGTCCTGTCCGGTAATCCCGGTAATAAGCGCGTGCTTCATGCGAAATTATGCCTTCTTTGACGATTTGGAGGAACGCCTGCGGCCCTTTTTCATATCCGCATTGTCTCCGTAACCGTAGCCATACCCATAGCCGTACCCGTAACCGTAGCCATACCCATAGCCGTAGCCATAGCCGTAGCCGCGTTTGCGGATATTCAGGCCATTCATCACAATCCCCAGATTGCGGGTATTGAGCTTCTGCACCAGTTCAATATTGTGTTCCAGCAATTGCTTGATGGTTACCCTGTGACGAACCACATACAGATTCACGTCTGCATATGGCATCAGCAACATGGCATCGGACACCAAACCTACCGGGGAAGTGTCCACGATGATATAATCATATCGTTTTTTGAGTTCATCGAACATTTCCCGGGTTTTGTCGGAGTCTATCAACTCGGCCGGATTGGGGGGAATCGGCCCGGAGAACAAGCAGTCCAGATTGGCAAACTGGGTTGGGGTGATCACCTCATCCAACGACTTCTTCCCAATCAGGTAGTTCGAAATCCCGGCGGACTGACTCATGCCCAACACCTCATTCAGCTTGGGTTTGCGCAGGTCCATCCCAAGCAGCACGGTCTTCTTGCCATTCATGGCGCAGATGCCCGCAAGGTTGGCAGCACAGAAAGATTTCCCCTCACCTGAGGCCGTGGAGGTAAACAGCACCACCTGCTTTTCCTTGCCCCTGGAGAGAAAATCCAGACGGGTACGCAGTGCCCGGAATGCTTCGGAAATGGGAGCATTCGGATGGGCCTGGGTAACCATCAGGGCATCCCGGTCGTTTTCCAGGATGGTCCCAATGATAGACACATCGGTGATTTTCTTGACATCATCGTTGTTGATCACTTTCACATTCAGGAAGTCCTTAAGCACCACCACTCCAATAGGAATCAGCAAGGCAATCAGGGTCCATTTCATAAAGATTCGCCGGGTTTGCGGTGCAATGACATAATCCAGCGACGGTGACTCAATGATTTCACTATCCGACACATTTGACGCCTTCTGAATCTGGGCTTCCAGGCTCTTTTCTAACAGAGAAGTATAGAGTTCATCGGTCATATCAAAATTGCGCTGGATGTTGATCAACTGCTGCTCCATGGCCGGCATGCGTGACTGTTCCCTGATCAAATCTCGCCTTTGACCCGAAATCATCTCCAGAGTGAACTGCAGATTGTTCTCAATTGAGGAAATATTCTCGTAAATCAAGGCCAGCAGCGTGGATTCTTCCTTCTGCAACTTCACCAGATAGGGATTGGTCATCTTTCCACCCAGTCCTACCGACTGATACAGGGATTGCCTTATGGCACTGAGCTGATCAATGTAACCACTCAGTGTGGGACTCTCGATGCCTACCGATGATGGAGCGATGAGTTTGTCATAATCTGCCCGGTTTGCCAGATACTTTTTGAGCTCAGTGACATACGACCGCTGTGTCTCCAACTGGGCCTGACGGGCATCCAGTTCCTGAATCTTGGAATACTGCGCCTCTAAAATGCCTTCAGGAAGTAGCATATTGTTTGCCAGCTTAAACCTTTGCAATTTGTTCCCGGACAGGCTCAGACTATCTTTCAAAGCCAATAGATGCCGGTTGATGAAGGCAACGGTGTTGCTGGCAATCTGATTCTTGCGCTCCAGACCTGTGGCCGTCCAGGTTTCCATCAACTTAGCCAGGAATACATTCATCTTGTTGAGGCAAGTCCCGGTCAGGGTGATGTTCACAATGGAAGAACCGGAGGTTACATAATCCATGTTGATATTGCTGTACTCCCCAATCATATCCTGATTGCTGCGAAACCTAAAAAAATAATCGCCAGCAGTGACCAGATCGTTCAAAGGAGTATTGGTGGGCACAATCCGAAACGCCATAAAATCGGTTTTGATCAGCGAATCGGCCACCAGCGGGGCTTCAAACTGCAATCCGGGAAGGGTGCCCGTGTAGCTGCGCACTTTGAAATTGTACAGAGAAACCTCTCCTTCGGCATCGGCATGCACATAAAGGGTGCCGTCACTCTTGCGGCTCAGGTGGATTTCCACATCCAGGGGCTGCACGTGGGCCGAGTCCATCAACACCTTGAAAGGCAATTCAGGATAAAACTCAAAATCATTAAACCGGCCCCGGGAATAATAACAGATATTGAAGTCCAGAGCATTTAGCGCCTTCATAATCTGCGAAGGGGTGCGGATCAAAATCTTTTGGTTGTTGAAGTTTTCATAATCCGTACTGGTGATACCTCCCAGCATAGAGGCCTGCTCTCCCAGCGTGATGGCGCTTCGCACGGTTTTTTTGAGCAACACCGTGGAGCGGACCTGATATACCGGAACGGTGTAGCGGTCAATGAAGAACGAGGCAACCAGGCCTAAAATGCCAAACAAAACAAAAAGGGGCCAATGACTCAAAAACAGGAAGAGCCACTTTTGTAGTTCATTCCGGTCCTGCTTACGGACAGATACGGGATTCTCTGAAATATTCTCGGACATAACAGTACGGTTACAAGGACAGAATCAACAAATAGAACGAAATAAGGGTGGTAACCAGCCCCAGAGAGAAGGTCTCTCCAAAACCCAGCATCTTAGCCTTGATAGGTTCCACATAAACAATATCATTGGGCAGAATATACGACTCCTGCGAATCGAGCAAATTCTTGTCAGTAAGGTCCACCTCGCGAATGGAAGAAACCCCGTCTGATCCTTTCCGGATAATCTTCACCTTATTTCGTTTGGAATAAGTTTTCAGGTCCCCCGCCATTGCCAGAGCCTCGTAGATGGTGAGCTGATCCTTGTTCATGGGATACATGCCCGAGCCAGCCTCACCCAACACGGTGAAGAAGGTATTGGTAAGTTGCACCTGAAGCGTGTACTGGTCAATCTGCTTGCTGAGCAATTCCGACAGACGGGCCTTGGCCTGACTAAGTGTGAGCCCTTGCACGGGCACATCTCCCAGATAAGGAAAATCTATGCACCCATTATCGGCCACCAGATAGGAGCTGAATTTCATGGAGTTTCCCCCTTGTGTGGACATCTGTCCGGTACCGGTTGAGAGATTGTAGTATTTCTCCAACTCCGGGTCCCCGGTGATCACGCGCACATACAGGTAATCGTTCACCTGAATCTTGTAGTTCTCCGTGATCTCGGTGGCCTGACGGTAAGGATTCACATAGCCTTCCTGCTGGGTCTTGTCCTGCAGGTAGATAACAGACTTCTGAGGGATACACGAGGATATCCCCAAAGCAAGCAATGCCGGCAGCCACAACAGGGCGCGCATGGAATAGTTCTTCATACAGTTCATAATAGTTTCACCAACGGGTCAAAGGTACAACAATCTCCCAATGCAGGGATACTTACAGCTTCGCCTCCTCAGTCCCATAGGGTCCAAGCAAGCCACACACTGCACTAATGGTCTAGTTCCCTGAGGACCAAACCAAAAGCACACTATTCTGGGTGGAAACAAACAACTTTTCCTCCCCAGGCTCCAGAGTGATGTATCGTATTTTGAACGACACAGTTTGTTCAGCCCTTTTGATCAGGCTGTTCAGGTATGCATAATCAAACCCGCTCCCAATAAGAGCGATGTCCAGAATATTCCCGGGCCGACCCATGGCAAAATCCCCGGTAACATAGGCCCGGACCAGTACCCCCACCTTGCGCACCACTTGGTCAATCACTGCCTCAATGCCCACAAACTTGAGCAAAATGCGGTTGATTTCCCCAAAATAGGGGTGTTGGGTATTGGCCCTGAAGATTTTTTTGTTTCCGGAACGCTCCGACTCAAGCAATCCAGCCTTTTCCAGCCGGTTCAATTCCACCCGGATGGCATTGGTTGACTCCCCGAATTCCGATTCAAGATGACGCAAATAAGCCGTAGTCCCCGCATTGATGAAGAACTTAGTCAGCAGCTTAATCCGTGTTTTTGAGGTAATCAGGCCCTCCAACATAGCAAATGAGTAAGTTTTTTACTCGTTATTCCATGCAATATTAGCAAAAAGAACTGAAAGAACAACACTGGGGCGACAAATCCTTTTACCGGTCTGTGTACATCTGCTGGTAGTACTGCTGGTACGAGCCGCTGGTCACTTCATCCACCCAATCCTGATGATCCAGATACCAGTAGATGGTTTGGACAATGCCCTGTGCAAAGCGGGTTTCAGGATACCAGCCCAGTTCGCCGGTAATCTTGGTGGGGTCAATAGCGTATCGCTGGTCATGCCCCAGCCGGTCGGCCACAAACGTGATGAGGGTTTCGTTGATCCAGTCGGTGCGGATCTCTCCCTGGGCATTGTATTCCTTCTTTTTCAATACCTCCCGATAACCCGGCTCCCGGTCCATAATGCTGCGGATATTGGCAATCACCATTCTCACAATCTCCAGATTCTGCATCTCGTTGTGTCCTCCCACATTGTACACTTCGCCAGGACGCCCCTTACGCACGACCATTTCTATAGCCTTGCAGTGGTCCTCCACATACAACCAATCACGGACATTGCTCCCGTTACCGTACACCGGGAGGGGCTTTCCCTCCAGAATGTTCTTAATAATCAAGGGGATCAATTTTTCGGGAAAGTGATATGGCCCGTAGTTGTTGGAACAACGGGTGATGGTCGCCGGCATTTTGAAGGTTTCCACATAAGCCCGGACAAAGAGGTCTGCACTGGTTTTGGAGGCACTGTAAGGGCTTCGCGGATCCAGGGGGGTCTCTTCGGTGAAGTATCCCTCCTCACCCAGGCTGCCATACACTTCATCGGTCGAAACCTGATGAAAACGCACACCCTGTTTCCATTGGGGATATCCCTGCGCATCCTTGCCCGTTACCCAGTGACGGCGAGCAGCATCCAACAGGTTCTGCGTGCCCAGAATGTTGGTAACCAGGAAAAGCTGTGGGTTTTCGATACTCCGGTCCACATGGCTCTCCGCAGCAAAATTTACCACCACCTGCACTCCATGCTCCTCAAAGATACGGTCCACCAATTCACGGTCGCAGATGTCACCTTTGACGAAGCAACAACGTTCCCCATCCACATCCTGCTCGATGGTACGATAGTTTCCGGCATAGGTCAGGGCATCCAGCACGACGAGGTTCACATCAGCATAGGTGTGCAGCAGGTACTTGACATAATTGGCTCCGATAAAACCGGCTCCGCCGGTGACAAGATATTTCTTCATAAACGGGGGCAAAGGTTGGTTGATACAGGACAAAGATACACAAAACGGCTCAAATCCCGGCAGCCAGGGCAATCCCGGCCCCTAATGCACCAGACTCAGCAAATACTGGCCGTATTCCGTCTTGGACAGAGCTTGTCCCAATTTCTGCAACTGCTCATCGGTGATCCATCCGTTGCGCCAGGCAATCTCTTCAATACAGGATATCTGAAAGCCCTGGCGGCTTTGAACTGTGTGCACAAAATTGGATGCTTCCAGGAGGCTGTCGCAATTCCCGGTGTCCAGCCAGGCAAACCCTCTCCCGAGGAGTTCCACTCTAAGGGTCCCTTCGGCCAGATAACACTTATTGAGGTCTGTAATCTCGTACTCTCCTCTGGCAGAAGGCTTCAGGGCAGCAGCACGGGCGGATACGGTACTGTCGTAGAAATACAGCCCGGGGACCGCGTAATTGGAAAGAGGATGCTCAGGTTTTTCTTCAAGACTCAGTACTGTGCCGTCTGCGTCAAACGAAACCACCCCATAAGCACGGGGATCCTTCACCGGGTAACCAAAGATACAGGCTCCGGAGCCAGAATGGGCCACCACCCCGCGAAGCAGGGACGGGAAACCATGGCCATAGAATAAATTATCCCCCAGGATGAGACAGGCCGGCTCACCGGAAAGAAACTCCGCACCCAGAACAAATGCCTGAGCCAGACCATTGGGGACATCCTGAACCTTATACTCCAGACGCATTCCGAGGTGACGGCCATCCCCGAGCAGTTCCCGAAACATGGGAAGGTCCCTCGGAGTGGAGATCACCAATACCTCACGAATGCCCGCCAACATCAGGGTGGAAAGAGGATAATAAATCATGGGCTTGTCGTACACCGGCATGATTTGTTTGGAAATGGCCTTGGAGAGTGGATAAAGACGGGTAGCACTACCTCCGGCAAGTATAATCCCTTTCATATGTCTCGATATGTTGTATGCGTAAAACTAATCATTTTTTCCATGGAAGCGAAACGTACTTGCTCAGATTCTCCGTGAAACTTTGAGAAAACCCTCCCCATTGCGGATATGAATCTCTGTCCCAAAGGGAACAGACAAGGCTTGTATGCGTTCCAAAACGGCAGTGTCTCCGGATATTTTGGGCAAACCTCTATTGTAGCGTTCAAGATGAAACCCCAGTTCCACCGGAACCAACCGGATGCTCATGGTGTCAGGTTCCAGCGCTATGCTCACCAGCACGCTTTTCCATGAGTCCGGATCGCTGGCAGGGCCCTTGGTCCCATTCTGGCTTCGCTTATCCATGGCGGTACCGACTCCATCATCATGGGCAAGGGAATACTTCTCGTAAAACTCAGCAGGAAGATGTGAAACCGTCTCGTTCTGAAAAATAAAATTGCCCAGACTGTAGCATATCACTCCGCCGTGATACACTTCAATGCCCCGCAAAATATGCGGGCCATGGCCCACAATCACAGATGCACCGGCATCAATACATGTCCTGGAAAATAGAGACAGGAACTCAGCCGGAATGGACTTGTCTCTGTTCGAAAACTGATGCGAATGAACGCTCACCACCACACAATCGGCCTGCTTCCGGGCCTCAGAAACAGATTTCGCGATGCGTTCCACATCCTTCTCCAAAGGGAAAGTTCGAAGTACGTTGCTCCCACCCTGGACAAACTCATACGGCCCAATAGTGAGGTTCTCTCTGGGCAGGAGAAAGCCTTCCCTGATGGCCTGATGATGATAATCATTCACACCAGTCTGTTCGGCAACATGCCGAAGGGCAGTAAAGTTCTCAGGCGAAATCTCGCACACCGACTTGTGCCGTAAAGGATTGACACCGGGGCGTCCCTGCATGTCCCTGCGCTGATGGCCCGCAGCATCCGAATCATGAAAAGAACTGGTGACACCGACAAATGCCACCCGACCTTCTGAGCACTCAGTGAACAATGGAGCCGAGGCCTCAGCCAGATTCTGACCAGTTCCAAAATAGGTCAAACCGGCCCTGCGCAGATGTCTGTGTGTAGCGAGCAAACCCTTATGTGCATAATCCATCGAGTGGTTGTTGGCCGTATTGAGCACATTAAAACCCAGGCTTTTGATATCTTCAAGACAAACCGGATCGGCCATAGCCCAGGTTCCCCCGGGGAAAGCAGAAGGATACCCCTCTCTTCGGTGTATGGTGGTTTCCAGATTGGCACATTTCACCTCGTGTTCCTGAATCAATTGCGTCAACAGATGCTGGCCCTCATAGCCCTGAGAGGGCAGCGGCCTGGTAATCATCACATCCCCTACAAGTGCAATGCGTATCATACGGTTGATTTAATGCTTTTGGCTGGTCTTCCGGCAACCACATCATGAGGTGCAACAGGCTTTGTAACCAGAGCACCGGCGCCAATAACGGCGTATTCTCCTATGGAATCAACTTTGGAAGAAAGAATCAATGCCCCCTGCCCAATGAAAGCACAAGCTCCTACCTTTGTGAGGGCACCCACAGTGGCTCCGCCGGCAATGAAACACCCCTTGTCAAGAACACAACCGTGTGAGACATTGACACCAGATAGTATCAAACTATCCTGGCCTATGTAAACATCAGCCTGAATGTTTGAAAATGCATTCACGGTTACCCCATCCTCTATGGTAGCAAAGCCCGAGACAACGGCAGCAGGATGAATCAAAGAAGGCAGATTAGCTCCCAATTTGCGCAATCGATCGGCGACCTCCACCCGGATCCGGCTGTCCCCCATGGTCAGCAGGAAATTCAATCCCTGCAGGGAATCCCTTGCAAACAAATCAGCGAACGAACCCAGAATAAGAATCCCGTGATCCGACTCACCCGTTCTTTCATCATTGTAGTGGTACAATCCCGCCACCTCATAACCGCACCTGATTGCAAGATCCATACAAACCGGCGTATTTCGCCCTACACCCAGCAAATAGATTTTTTTCATTGATTTGATTCATTTTTTACCAGCCTGCGCTTTCCAGAGGACAACACAGGTATTTCTGACACTTCAACCACTGACACCTGGGCATCCTGCCCAAAAACTTTTCTAAGCTCTCCAACACAATCCGACGAATCCAAGGTTCCGGACAACACCCATTTAAGTTCATATTCCTCCGGGCTCTTCTGGGTGAATTGCCACTGCTCCACCGGGTCATAGTTTTTCAATATCCTGGCAATTGTCATGGGATGAACCGGAAGGCCCTGTGTGTCACTCACCAAATCGAGCAATCGTCCATATATCTTGCACAAAACAGGAAAACCGGAGACAGAGTTCCCATATATGCCGGTGTCTCCTGTATCATAACGAATCAAAGGAAACGCATAGTTGAACAAATCCGTTACAACAATCCGGCAGAGCTCCCCGGGCTGAGCCGCTTCATCTCGGTCCATTCGGAGAAATTCAAAAAAATAGCTGGCATGGTTCAGGTGATAGTGCTCATCCTCCTCTTTGTCCTGCCCCAGAACGCCCTGTTCTTCATTTGAATATCTGGAAATAACCGAACAGCCAAGTTCACTCCTGAGTGTATCCCGGGTTTCCGGCTGAAGCATCTCCGAACCGGCAATTACCACCCTGAGAGACGGAAGACGCACCCTGTTCGAAGCAACAAATGAGGCAAGTTTATCGAACCAACTCGCGTAGCCCCAAAGAGCACGGATTCTTTTTTTTCTCACCAGAACACACAGAGCCGACAACATTTCATCATTCATCCGGCTGCAATCAACCGGGTAGATGTTTTCCTTGAATGACTGAAATGCCCCCTTGCTCTGCCATTTGGTCCAGATTCTCAACTGGGCCATTTTCTCGTGAGAAGGATACCCGGCAATGGCCCCAAAATATTTGAGTTCGGCTATTCTCCGGTTTCGCTTCCGCTTATCCTGAGGCACCGCCAACGGAGTACCGGTAGAGCCACTTGTTCGCTGGATATGCATCTCGCCAGTGTGTTCGGGAATCACTTGAACAGGGACCTTCATGGCATCCTGATGTGCCCTGATCAAGGATTTGTTGATGACAGGAAAGGAATCGAGCCTTGCTGGATCACATGCTTCATAGAATGGGGAATGCTCAACTGCATGCCGAAGCAGTCGCGCCAGATGCTCCTGTTGAAGCACTGGCCCCTCGCCATTACTGTTCCTCAGAATCCTGCTTATGTCGTTGTAATGCTTGCCAACAGGCCTGCCTTTGAAGTAATCGAAAGTCCAATAAAACTTTCTGCGCAAAAATCCTCCAATACTCATATCGCCAAACGTTTAGCTCTCTGGCGCGGCATCTTCCAGAACATTGCCACAGAAGCATTTCCGAATGCAATCATCTGAAAATATTAACATTAACATAATTCTCTCGTTTTACCACCGCGGGGACACCGACAGCAAGCACATGGTCCGGCAAATCCTGTGTAACCACAGCCCCAGCTCCAATGACCGAATAAGCACCTACGCTCCGGCGCTGAATGAGGGTGGCAGAGGAACCGATAAAGACTCCCTCTCCAACAGAGACATTGGCTCCGATGTTTGCACCAGGAGATATGCTGCAATAATCCCCGATTCGGGTGTTGTGTTCAATAAGGCTGGCCGAATTGAGCACACAAAAACAACCTACCAAACACTCCACATTCACCAGAGCATGGGACAGCACTACCGTACCCTCACCAAGAGAAGCATAATGCGAAACTTTGGCGTGGGGAGAGACGATTGTGGGGAAAACAACATCAGGGTTGATTTCACGGATTAGCTGAACCACCCTCTTTCTGCTGAGAATATCCCCCACACCGACTACCACGGAGCGGGTTCCATACCGCCTTTGGCAATCCCTCATAACATGCTCATCCCCAAGGGTTTTGTACCTAAGGACGGGCTCACCGGGAGGCCGAAATGAGTCCACAAAGCCCACAACCTCATAATTGAGGTCTTCGAGCACACAGGCAACACTCCGGGCGTGTCCGGAAGAACCCAATACAATCACTTTATCAGCCATATAGGAGACGGGTGAAATCGGAACAAATCATATTCCGTTTGTAAAAATATAAAAAATAAGTCAGGTGATTCAAAAAATTGAAGTATATTGGGGTATGAAACAAACCATCCTTATCCTGGGAGGAGCGCCCGCACAGGTCCCCGTCATCAGGTTCGCCAAGGAACAGGGCTATTTCGTGATTACTGCCGACTACCTGCCTGAGAACCCAGGCCATGCTGTGTCCGACAAATACTTCAACATCAGCACCACCGACAAAGAGTCCATCCTGAAGCTGGCAAGAGAACAAAAGATTGATGCAATCTGTGCCTATGCTTCAGACCCGTCTGCTCCCACAGCCGCCTACGTGCGTGACCGACTGGGCCTGATAGGTAGCTCCTACAAGAGCGTTCAAACACTTTCCAACAAAACTCTTTTCCGGGCATTTCTTAAGGCCAACCTTTTTGCATCCCCCTGGTTTTGCCATGGCACCACCCTGAAGGAATTGCTGGCTGCCTATCCGGGTGGAAAGGCTATCATCAAACCGGCAGATTCCAGCGGAAGCAAGGGAATATTCCGTATTGAGGATGCAGATGACATAAAACAATATTATGATGAGGCATTAAGATTCTCCCGCTCAGGCCGGGTGATTCTGGAACAATTCATCCAGAGAAAGGGGCCGCAGATACACGGCGAAGGATTTGTGGTCAACCATGAAGTCCGGTTTCTGGAACTGGGCGACCAGTATTTCAGCACAGTGAATGAATTAGTGCCATACTCTACCATCCTTCCCAGTTCCGCCCATACAGATGTCATGCCTAAAGTTCATGCGCTGGTGAAAGAGGTGATCCGCAAAGTGGGATTCCATACCGGGGGAATCAATGTCGAAGTGATCCGCGACCAGCAGGACCAACTTTTTGTGCTCGAAATTGGAGCCCGTAACGGGGGAAATTTCATGCCGCAGCTTATGAAGGCTGCTACCGGCTTCGATCTGGTCGGAGCCAATGTGGAATCATTGTTCGGGAAAGAGATACAACATTGCTCCAAAACCACAAACAGGGGATATTATGCACAACTCATCCTTCATGCTACCCGTGACACTGTTTTTTCCAAGGTGAACATCCCGGCACTGCTCGAAGAATGCATTCTGGAAGCAGACATTTTCGCCCAGCCCGGACAGGTCATTCCTCAATACCGGAATTCAAGGGATGTAGCCGGAGTGATGATATTCCGTCTGGACACCAATGAACAACTAGAATGCTATATGGATGCACTGCGCCATAATCAATGGATTGAATAATGACAGGCCCTATGCACATAGAGAACAAGAAAGAAAATGTGGATGCGATCGTCTCGTACCTCACGGCTCATGCTGACATATTTGTCCCCCCTTTGACCGGAAGGGTGGACATTCCACAATTTGCCTCCAAGATTGCCTGCAATGCTGAACAGTTCTGGGTGTATGCAGGAGATGTAAAGGCCGGCTTTATGGCCTGTTACTTTAACCACCCGGATAAGGAGTTTGGCTTTGTCGCATCCTTCAGTATTATCCCGAAATTCCAGAATATGGGAATGGGGAAAGCACTTATTCGGGAAGCCATCTCCTTCGGAGTCAGGAACCACTTCAGGAAACTGCGTCTGGAAGTACAGCAGGGCAATGACCGGGCGGAAGCTTTCTATTCACAACTGGGTTTTATGCGCATCGAATCATCTTCCGGGCACGGATATTTTGAGCTGGACTTAGGGCATCCGGCGGAGAACGACGTCAAACCAATAGTGCGTGGATAAATCATTGCGCAGTTCAACCCCTTTCCACACAGAATCATCTCAGAACATATATCTTTGCAAAAAACTACGACTTATGGACGGCTCCCAGCCCTCAGTAAAAGTCTTTGTCAGCGGCTGCTATGACATGTTGCACAGCGGTCATGTTGCCTTCTTTGAAGAGGCTGCCACTCATGGGGCATTGTATGTGGGTATTGGTTCGGATGCTACTGTATTTGCGCTCAAAGGCCGCAAAACCATCAATACGGAGCAGGAGCGCCTGTACATGGTCAAGGCATTGAAGTCCGTTCAGGATGCCTGGATCAACACCGGGAGCGGACTGATGGATTTTGAAGAGGACCTAAGGAGGTTTCGTCCGGATATCTTTTTTGTAAATGAAGACGGACACACGGCAGCCAAGGAGGCTTTGTGCCGGGAACTGGGCATCCGTTATGTGGTCAGTCGCAGAGAACCCCACGCCACCCTTCCGGCCCGCTCCACAACAGCGCTGCGTTCGGTGTGTACCATTCCCTACCGGATTGACCTCGCCGGAGGATGGCTGGATCAACCCTATGTTTCCTGTCACCATCCCGGCCCAGTACTCACCATCTGCATCGAGCCCGATTATGAATTCAACGATCGCAGCGGGATGAGCACCAGCACCCGGAAGCGCGCCATTGAGCTCTGGCAGAATGAAATCCCCGTGGGGAATATGGAAAAGCTGGCCAAGACCTTGTTTTGTTACGAAAACCCGCCCGGAACTAAGGTAGTGAGTGGCTCACAGGATTCCCTTGGCATCGTCCTCCCCGGGCTTAATCGTCTGGACTACAATGGAGGTTACTGGCCGGAACGCATTACATGCATGCTGAATCCAGAAATATTGGAATGGCTGGAGGCCCATCTGTACCTTGTGGCCCTTCCCCCCCGTATTCCCGGGTACGATGTACTGGCACGAACCGACCTCAATCCGGCCAAGGCACGCAACCTTAGTATTGCTGCTGTCCGCTGCTGGGACGCCATCCTTCAGCGGGACATTCGTGCTTTCGGGACAGCCTTCAGAGAAGCCTTTGAGGCCCAAATCGATATGTTTCCCAATATGGTCGGCCCGGAGATTCTAGAGGCCATTGAGCAATGCAGGGGCCGCGCCATTGGCTGGAAACTTTCCGGTGCAGGCGGAGGGGGATATATTGTACTGGTGGCCCCCGAGCCAAAGGAAGCCCGAGGCATAAAAATCCGCATCAGGCGCAGCCATTAGTCCTGTTCATCAATTCCTAACAATGTCACCTACTATCATTTCTCTTTTGCTGAAACATGGCATAGACACTCTGTTCACTTATCCTGGAGCCAGTATTGACCCCTTCTTTGAATTCATCGTTTCCAAGGAACACAATATACGGGTTGTTGTCGCTGCTGACGAAGCCGGTGCCGCCTATATGGCCGATGGCTGGAGCAGGGCTACCGGTCGCATCGGTGTCATTCTGGTTTCCGGAGGAGTTGGCCTGGCCAATCTGATGGCGGAGGTTTATGTTTCCCTAAAGGAGGGCGTTCCGCTCCTACTCCTTTCCGGAGATATTCCCACCCACCTTCAGCATAAAAACGCCTTTCAATCAGGGGACTACGACATAAAACTGGCGCGGGCACTCACCAAGTACAGTGCACGGATGACATCGGTGGCCCAAATGGATGCAGCCCTCACCGAGTGCCTGAGTATAGCACAGGAGCCTCCCATGGGGCCGGTACATCTCTCCATCCCCTATGATGTATGGAGACAACCGGCCCCA
>DFUR01000012.1 GCA_002380425.1 Bacteroidales bacterium UBA4181 | reverse complement strand
ACTGAAGTTTCGCAAGTATTTTTCATGCCACCCGCTTTAGTTCAAGGTTATCGATGTTTATAAAATGCTTAAAGGCTTCACTTTTGTTTATCAGGGTATCAATGACCCGCTGGTCGTCGATCTCAAACGCTTCGGCGATGATTCGGACCAGTTCCTGAAGGACACCCCAGATTCGATCGGTGACCGAAAGCTGGATTGCCCCATCAGTAGCCTCACGAAACATTCCTCCGATGGTTTGATAGGCCTTGAACCGTTTCACCACCCCGAGGATGTTGTATTGAAGCACGGTAACTGATATGCTGGCAATCTGGGAAGCGAAGTTCCTTGCCTGTGATTTCCCCATTCCCAGCAGGCTCTTGGCTTCTTTGAAAAATACTTCAACAGACCACCTCATGGAATAGATATGATACGCCTCAAAGAAATCCAGTTTGGTGTTTGTGGTCAGCAAACCATTCCAGTCGGCGTTCTTTGTGCGTCGGCAAAAGAAGAGTTTCACCGGAATGCCCCCCAATTCCACGATTGCCTGACCGTAGTAACAGTGCAGGCGGCGGCTGTATTTGATGGCTTTATCTCCCTGGAGTCGCTTCACCAACTCTTTTGCCGTGACCAAATTCTTTCCAAACTCATACCGGGTCTTACCCATCTTGATCATTCCCAAATAATGGCACTTGATGTGTCTGGATTTGACCAGCTTAACGATGTCTGTACAAGTAAACCAACTGTCTGCCAGAAGGTAGTTGAACCGGATGCCTTCCTTTATTGCACGCTTAACCATATCTATGGCTTTGTCAATTTTGCTCTGGGTGTACTCGCTGATGCGCTCATTGACGGCTTCCGACTCCTGACGGGTCTTGGAATATTGCCGTTCACGCTGCTTGCTGGTCATCCCGAACGGTTTCTGTGGTCGGCTTCCTTCTTCGCCATGAAGCGAAAAGTCCAGAACCGTCTGGGTCTTGCCATCGGTACGACAAAGAAACAAAGCCTTGAAGCCAAGAATGGAGGAATGAGTGACGTGGGAGAAGATCCTGCCCATCTTTTCGATGCTCATACCGGTTTTGGGAAGATCGGAGTCATCGATAATCAGGCAAACCGGATCCTTGCTGCTGTGGGAGTCTTCTCTGACGATGATTTTTTCGAGAATCTGAGTGTTGATCCGGTAGAGGATCTTCCGCCAGTCAAGAGAACCATTTTCCATGAATCGGTAGAAGACATCCTTGTGGCAGGGAAGCACCTTGAAGAGCATCGAATCCGTGTAGTGAAAAGCATTTTTTACCATGAACAGGGGAAACAATAACAACAGTTGGAACACCTGCAAGCGGGTATACGTGCAATTGTCCCGACTCTCCATACAGAGGGTCTTAGCGGACAGTTTCAGGTGTTTGGACGTATCCATGATGGCGGAAATGGCTTTACTATGGTCTTTCTCTGAAAAAAAGGTGTTGATCTCTGAAAAAATGTTTGTACTTTCGAATCTAGGCATTGGGCTCAGTATTTGTTGTTTTGTCACTACAAATATACTGATTTTCAGATAATTATGAAAATCCCAATGCCTTTTTTTATGCTAAATTTTGTAACATTTTAACTTGCGAAACTTCAGAAAAATATTGGTCCAGGCGACAAATATAGTAATATTACCACTACAGACATTAAGAATAAGCAGCCCTGAATTTCACATTCAAGACCCAAAGCATGAGCTATCCGGATGAAACCGGGCGTCTTTTCACTGAGAGCTGTCTGAATTATTTCTGATTATGTCCTGATTGTGGTACAAAACCACCGTCCAAAAGGGTTCTTTTGTATATTTATGCCACGATCTATCACATGTCCTCTACTCAATTGGAAAACAAATGAAATCTCTCCTGATCCTCGCGGTATTCTGCACAAATGTGTTTGTGGGCTCGGCCCAGATCATTAAAGAAAAATTGATTGATAACGGTGGGCGTGGCCCCTACAAAGCCATTGCGGTATCTGAAAAGACTCTGCCTGATTTTGCGGTGTACCGGCCACAAAATATTCAGGAAGCTGTGAAGAATGAAGGTCGGTTACCAGTGATGGTCTGGGCCAATGGCGGGTGTGTGAATTCGTCAATCCAACATGAACGGTTTCTTACGGAGATTGCCTCCCATGGCTATGTAATTGTGGCCATTGGCGATCTACAACTGACTGCGGAGGATAGAAAACAGCAGAGCTCTCCGGACACCATGCTCCTGGCGGCCCTTGATTGGATGGAGCAACGCGCCAATGAAAAGGGCAACGACTACTCTGAAAATGTCGATTTGGGGAAGATTGCGGCAGGGGGGATGTCTTGCGGCGGGGCACACGCCCTCCGGATAGCCGCCGACAAACGCGTTAAGACCTACATGATATGCAATTCGGGCATGGGCGATATGACGATGGCAGGGGCCAGCACTAAATCTTTGGAGAACCTGCACGGCAAGATCATCTATATCATCGGTGGAGAAACAGACATTGCCTATGCCAACGCGGTTATGGACTATGACCGGATCAAGCATGTCCCGGTGGTATTCGCCAATTTGCCTGGCATTGGGCATGGAGGAACTTATGCCCAGGAATATGGCGGTTCCTTCGCGCAAATGGCTATTGATTGGCTGGACTGGCAATTCAAGGGGAAAGACCATTCTGCCCTATTTCTAAAAAATGACCTTTCAAAATATCCGGGATGGACTATGAAAGCCAAAAACTTCTGATATTTGAGACCATACATGGCAACCACTAATTTTCGGTGAAACTATGAAGACGATGAAATATTTGATTTTCTTTTTGATTTCGTTCCTCTCTGTAACGGCGTTTGCGGCCCCGGAACTGTACACTATTGATGCAGGTGCCACTACCAAGAAGGTAATGGACAGCAACTTCGCCATGGGAACTCCGACCAATCCGGAGGGCGTGGCTATCACACTGAACAATTATTACCTGATGAAGGGGGGCAAGCCATGGCTCCCGGTCATGGGCGAGATGCATTATGCACGTTATACCGATAATCTCTGGGACGATGCCATAAAAAAAATGAAGGCCGGAGGTCTGGACATCGTTGCTACCTATTGCTTCTGGATCCACCACGAGGAAATTGAGGGGCAATTTGACTTCACAGGCCGAAGGAATCTGAAACGTTTTGTGGAGATATGCAAGGACAACCAAATGTACGTTTTGCTGCGCCTCGGGCCATTTTGTAACGGGGAGGTGCGCAATGGAGGCATCCCCGACTGGATCAGGCAAAAGGGTATAAGATCCCGAACCAATGATCCGGAATACCTGAAATATGCCCGAGCCCTGTACCAGCAATACTATAATCAGGTCAAGGGTATGCTATACAAGGACGGGGGACCGATCATCGGGATTCAACTCGATAACGAGCTCAATAACGCAGAGCACCTGCGTGAACTCAAAAAGATGGCACGCGAAATCGGGTTCGATGTGCCCATTTACACCGTCACCGGCTGGAATAATGTAGTCATTCCGGAGAAAGAGGTGATCCCCGTCCAGGCCGGTTACCCGGACGACTTCTGGTCGGGAGGTACCCGAAGAAACGCCCCGAACCCCCAATTTCTGTTTATGACGGGGATTCCGATCAACACCGGCGTTGGCACTGATGTGCTTCCGGTGCTGGAAACCTACGGACGACGGACATACAACCCCTCGGATTATCCCTGGTTGCTGGCAGAACTCGGGCTGGGCATGCAGTGGACGCAGTCACGCCGGCCTGTGATCGATGAATTGGACGCCGGTGCCCTGATGCTGGTAAAACTGGCGGGTGGAGCAAACTGCCTTGGATATTACATGTATCTGGGCGGTTCCAATCCCGAAGGGAAGTTAACCCCTCTGAGTTCAGGAAGAGGCATGCCGCTTGTCAGCTATGATTATCAGGGGGCGATTAGTGAGTTCGGAGAGTTGCCCCGAAAGTACCACGTGTTGAAACTGGCGCATTATTTTATTCAGGATTTCGGCTCCACCCTGGCCCCCATGATTCCTTCCATGCCTTCAAAAGTACCCACCGGCGTACAGGATGCGAATACATTCCGGTGTATGGTGAGGTCCGAAAAAAATGCGGGGTACCTGTTCTTCAGCAACTATCAGCGGTATGTGGAGAATAAGGATCTGGAAAACATTCAGGTACAGGTGAAACTCGACGATGTTACGGTAACGATCCCTTCCAAACCCATCACCATTCCTAAAAATGCCTTCGGCATCTGGCCAATCAATCTCAATATGAACGGGGCTGTTTTGGAGTATGCTACCGCACAAATGTTTGCCCGTTTCCCGGGTAAAGAGGGCGACACGTACTTTTTCTTTGCTCACCACGGAATTGCACCGGAACTATCTTTCAGGGCCAATACCATTAACGGGATTAAAGTCGGTAAGAACCCGGTGAGCAAGAGCTCCGGCCAGATTTCGGTTATCGTGAACAACCCCGGTATCGCCAACTTCCTTGAGGTGAAGTCTGTCACAGGCCAGAAAATAAGAATTTGCGTATTGCCTTACGAGTTGGCATTACGCACCACCAGGCTCGATTTCCGGGGCGCACCTCATCTGGTAATCACAGATGGTGCCAATGCGATTTCCAACAATGAAGGTCTTGATTTGCTCAGCACCGGAGCTGCCACAGGTGTCCTGTGGATATACCCCTCGCCTGCTTCCCTGCAGATGACCGGCAAAACCATTAAGGGCAAGGATGAAGGAAACTTCCGCAAATTTGAGTGGTCGGTGCCCCAAAAAGATATCTCTGTTGCGCTAAAGCAGGTTTCAAAAGGGGATACATCAAAGTATGAGGTCTCGATTCCTTCTGACGCACTGGAGGATGTTTATGATGTTCAAATCGATATTGACCACACCTGCAATTACCTCACAGCAAAACTTGATGACCATCTCATTGGGGACTGGTACTATATCGGGATGCATTATCGTCCCAGCATCCTTCACTGGGGAAAACAGGTGCTTGGCAAAACCATCTCCTTCGAGTTGACACCGCTTACCGCCCAAACGCCGTGCTTTATTGAAGAGGCCTATCGCCCTGATTTCACCCTGAAGCCTTCCTACGCAGAAATTAACGAAGTCAAAGCCATTCCGGTGTACCGGGTGTCATTTAATTAAACAATCAGTACAAATTATTCACTGTCCTTAGAATATTGGTTATGGCGAAAAGAAATTCCGGCTTAAAAAATCTGATTGTCAGCGTATTGGTTCTGTTTGCGTTGTTCCCGGTGTTGGCTTTCTCAGCCAGTCCATTGAGCCTGCCCAACGGATGGACAGATGGTTTTGTGTATGTGAACGGAATCCGCATTCATTACTATCGCGCGATTCCTGCTCCGGGTAAGCCCGTGATCGTTATGGTTCACGGAGTGATGGACAGTGGACTTACCTGGGGCCGTGTCGCTCCCGAACTTCAGGCTGACTATGATATTTATATGTTAGACTCCCGCGGACACGGCTTATCCGATCCCTTCACCGCTTCGGACAACGGAGAGAGTATGATAAAAGATGTGGTCGGGTTTGTGCAGGTAATGAACCTAGAGAAGCCTATCCTGATGGGTCACTCATTAGGTGCTGCCACAGTCATGCGCGTGGGTGCCGAGTATCCTGATCTGGCAAAAGCGGTTGTGATGCTGGATCCTTTTATCACAAGAAGCAACCCCGGAGTACGCCAGCCGGCACCACAGCGTGCGGCAGTGTCAACGCCGGACAATCCGGCACCACAGCGTGCGGCAGTGTCAAAACCGGACAGTCTGGCCGTCACTATGTCCGGATCTCCTGAGGCTTTGGTGAAGCAAAACAACTACAGTTTTGACGCCCTGGTGGCAAAGGCCCACCGGGACAACCCTAAATGGGATATGGTGGATTGCCGTTATTGGGCCCAATCGATCAGTCAATACCACGGCCCCTATACTCAGAATGAATGGCAGGCTCTTTCAGGGACCATGAACACTGGCAATGCTCTGTCGGCCATTCCTGTTCCGGCACTCATCCTCAAAGCGGATGCCCCGGAAGCAGAACGTACCTCCACGCGGGAGTCTATCAGCAACTTCACAAAGGTGAAGTTGGTCTATGTGGATGGAGCCGCCCATAATTTGCATCGGGACCAATTGGGGTTGACCGTGAAGTTACTCAGGGAATTTCTGACCCCCTTAAATCGTTAATCCTGCCTTAATCCGGGTCCCGTCCTGTTTCAGGACCTGTTTAGTGACGCATCCATGCCAGTTCATTTATTCTCTCATACACATGCAAAACGGCTGAGACTTTTTGCCGGAGCATTATGTTTTTGCTTTGTTGCCCTTACAAATGCATATAGTTCCAATGTTCCGGACATTCGTGTTTCAAAGCCCGGTCAATATTCCGGCTACAGCAAACCAGTCTATTCCGAAAAGTACCATTTAAGTTCCCGGTATATTCAAATGAGGGATGGCGTTAAACTGGCCGTTGATATTTGCAGACCTATTGATTCAATCACCGGGAAAGTGATCGAAACGCCGCTTCCTGTAGTTTGGATGCATACCCCGTACAATAGGAGGTATAACAACACCAGGGATCAACTTACTGTGGAGTGTTATGCCGGCTCGGCCAGCCGGTTGGTGAAATACGGCTATGTGGTTGCCACAGTAGATTTCAGGGGATTATATGCTTCATTTGGCCACAACGAGGGGTATAACCGTGGGGAATGGATGAGTGCTGCCCGTACTGATGCTTATGACATTACCGAGTGGCTCGCCAGACAACCCTGGAGCAATGGCAACATAGGCATGTGGGGCTGTTCGGCCACCGGAGGGAGCCAGATGCAGGCCGTTTCTGAGGCATCTCCGCACCTGAAGGCTATTTTCCCCATGAGTTTTGAATTCGATGTGTATGACTTCCGGGTCCCTGGGGGTATTGCCGGTGTCAGGGGTGCCGACCGCCCGCGAAAACCCGGAGACCCGTTGCCACATGAATCCCGCGATGTCCTCGCTGCAACGGTGGATGGCGATACAGACAGCCTGTTGCTCAAACAAGCCATGAAAGACCATGTGGGGACTGTTGAAGATGGAGGCTACCTGCCATACCGCGACAGCTATTCAACATTATTCACCGATGAAGCCTCACAACAGTGGTGGACCAAAAGCAGTCCATCCTCATATCTCGATAAAATCAACACCTCGGGGGTAGCTATGTATATGGCTGTTAACTGGGACGAAGGAAACACCAAGCCCGGGCCGTTCTTTGCCTTTAACAATTTTACCATCCCCCGCAAACTGATTGTTGGGCCCGGTGTCCACTGCGACTGGTTTATCTCAATGAAACAGACTGGTTTTGATATTGTTATCGAAGAGCTCCGTTTTTTCGACTATTGGCTTAAAGGCATTGATAATGGGGTCATGCAGGAAGACCCTGTGTATTATTATACCTACAATGCACCCGCTGGCCAGGAGTGGAGGTCGGCAAAGGCATGGCCACTCCCCGAAGAGCAGAGGGTCAAGTACTATCTTGGCGATGGAACCATGGATACGAAAAAGACGGAAGCGCAGGACAGCAAAAGTTTGTGCCATGTCCGATACGATAACCCATCCCAAGAAAGGGGTGGTGTATTGGTCTTTGAGACCGCCCCTCTTACCGGGGATGTTTGCATGACAGGCCATCCGTCGCTGAACCTTTGGGTGTCCTCCACTGCATCGGATGGCGATTTTATAGCCACCATCAAAGATGTGTCACCCGATGGCGTCATCACTTCTTACAACGTTTCCGGTCAAATCAGGGCATCGCTCCGCAAAATGGCAGAGCCGCCGTACAATTATTTGGGGTTGCCCTGGCACACCTATCTGGAATCAGACGTTACCCCACTGAAACCGGGAGAACCGACAGAGCTTGTCTTCCCAATATTGCCCATATCAATGATTTTCAAGGCAGGCCATAAAATTCGTCTCGAAATTAGCTTCTCAACCCGTGGTACACAACCGACAGAGCCAGCCCCGGATGTAACCGTCTATCACGATGCCCTCCATCCCTCTTGCCTGACGTTGCCGATTATGAAACAGTGAACCATTAAATCCCCAGAGGGTCTTTCACCAGGCAGACCGATATTTTATGCTACCCTATAAAGCCATTCCGGTGTACCAGGTTTCATTTAATTAGGGGCTGCTCCTTTTCTAGGCAAACTCCAGAATGAGTCTGGGGTCAATATCCAGCTCCTTATACAGCCTCTTGGCCATCCTCATGGAAACAGCCCGACGGCCGGTCATAATCTGGCTGAGTGTGGATTCTTTGACATGAAGCAATTTTGCGGCCTGATATTGTTTGATGGATCGTTTGCTCAATTCGTTCTCAATGGATAGAATAAGGGGAGATTTAAAGTGAACACGTTTAAAATTCATGAACTCCGTTTCAAAATCGGCACACAAACAGCCGACTCTTCCAATTTCACGGGTGTATTCGTTATCCGCATCCTGATCACCCAGCGCACCATTTCTGGTGGCTTCCTCGATCAGAGCGTTAACGTATGCCATGGCTTCATCGTACAAAGGCTTATTGTCAATCCGGGTAATCGTAGAAAATTTGGTTTGCATAACAATTATATAATCGAACAGTCAATTTTATCATAGTCAGAATGCTTGCCGATAAATCGGACTATTAACAGTCCAGACATGAAAACAACAATCGCAACCACTCTATACCTGTTGCCCTTAATGTTGAACACATACCTTCGGTTCCCTACATAGTCGGCCGAAGGAAAATCCAATTTAAGATCGCTATGCGATTGCCAACTTGCATCCTCAATAATAATTGCCCAGCGTTCCAAGGCTTCTGTTGCATCGGAATGCTTTAAAGCAAAGTTATCAATCAGTGGTTTATTCTGTATTCTCATGCCACGATGACTTTGCAAATATAAATGAAAAATTCACAAAACGTGAATATACAAACAATCTTTTGCTCATATTCATACTCTAAATACTATTTTCCAAAGATATTGTTTTTCAAAAAAAAATCTCACGCTGATATTGGAAATCTGAAAATAGTCTATCTTTGTTTCGTTGTTTTACGAAATACTAATTATGGACAAACACGAAGAACCCTGGTACTCGGAGGATCAGGAGAAAATGGCCCGGTACGGCAAAGCGCTGGCGCATCCTGCAAGGGTGTTCATTCTGGATTATCTGGTGAATAATCTGGACAAATGTTGCTACAGCGGTGATATGGCAGAGGAGTTGCCCATCGCCCGCTCTACCCTCTCTGAGCACTTGAGGCAACTGAAGGAATCCGGCCTCATCCAGGGAGAGATCAATCCTCCCTTCATTAAGTATTGCATTAACAGCGACAACTGGATGGAAGCAAAACGCCTTTTCGGTAGTTTTTTTGAACGGGAACAATCACTCACCGGCTCGTGCCGGAATAATAAAACGGAATAACTATGGACATTAAAATTTTAGGCAGCGGCTGCCCCAAGTGTAAATCGCTGGAAAAGATCACCCGTCAGGTGGTGGAAGAGAACGGCATAGAGGCCACCATGACCAAGGTGGAAGACATCATGGAAATAATGCAGTTCAACATTATGACGACACCTGCATTGGTAGTCAACGGCAAAGTGGAAGTCAAAGGCCGGGTGCCCTCAGCCGAAGAGATCCTGCAGATTCTGAAAAAACATCAATAATCCATTTATCCTTTGCTTTATGAGACATCTTCTTCAATTCAGCTTGATGGTCCTGCTTGTTTTTGGTGCCCCCTCGTGCACTACACAGAACGAAAAACCTTCTGAGAATGCACAGAACGCAACAGAATCTGAAACTGCCGTCACTGCGAAAACTGTGGCGGACACCGCCATTAAAGCCGAAGTGTATTATTTCCATTTCACAGCCCGCTGTGTCACCTGTCTGGCCATCGAAGAACAGGCTAAAAAAAATGTAGAAAGCCTGTATCCCGGAAAGGTCACCTTCCAGTCGGTCAATGTGGATGACGCTTCCAGCAAAGAGCTGGTCAAGAAAATGCAGGTTGCCGGGCAAGCCCTGTTGCTGGTCAGCGGAGGTTCCCGAAAGGACATTACCCGGGAAGGATTCATGTACGCTCGTTCTGACCCCAATATGTTCCGTGCCATATTGAAGGAGAAGCTAGATTCACTGTTGCGCTAGTCAACCCAAATGGACTTCCTCAACAATATCATGGAAAACAGCACCATGCCGTGGCTAACGGCATGGGTGCTGGGACTCATGACGGCCATCAGTCCCTGCCCGCTGGCCACCAATATTTCGGCCATCGGTTTTATCGGCAGGGACCTGTCGGACCGCAGACGGGTATTCTTTCACGGACTGGTATATACTTTGGGGAGAGCTGTGAGTTACACGGCCCTTGCTCTGGTACTTTTCTTCGGCGCCAGCCAAATCAACATCTCGTTGCTGTTTCAGGGCTGGGGGCCGAAAATACTGGGGCCTCTGCTCATCATCATTGGCCTGTGCATGCTCGATGTCATCCGGGTCCGGTTCCCCGGTTTCTCCGGGCTAACCGACAAGATGGAAAATCACAAGGGACGCTACCTGAACACTCTGTTGCTGGGAATGGTATTTGCCCTGGCATTTTGCCCATACAGTGGCGTGCTGTATTTTGCCATCCTCATCCCGATGACCATCAGCAGTGCCGCTGGGCTCTACCTGCCCGTACTTTTCGCCATGGCTACCGGCCTTCCAGTGATTCTTTTTGCCTGGCTGATGGCCTATTCTGTGGGCAGTGTGAGCGCCTTTCACCAACATCTGAGAACCTTTGAACTATGGTTCCGACGTGTGGTTGCCGTACTGTTCATGGTTGGGGGAATGTACTATCTGCTTCGGCTGTTCCTGTAAAAAATTTTATCATCATATTTCGCAAATCATCGAAATGAAACGTCACAGACCATGGAAATAAAAAAAGAATTAAAGATTCTGGCGGGAATTGTTGTGGTATTCCTGGGGGTTTTCTTTATGCCCCTCGAAAGCCCCACGTTCAATACAGCCATGGATGCCACCCTCGACCTTTCGCGGTGGTACGCACGGGAACACGTCATTCTGTGTCTGCTGCCAGCATTTCTGATAGCAGGAGTGATATCGGTATTCGTCAGTCAAGCATCGGTTATCAAGTATTTCGGAGCCAAGGCCAAGAGGTGGGTTGCCTATACGGTCGCAGCACTCTCCGGGACCATCCTGGCCGTATGTTCCTGCACCATTCTTCCCCTGTTTTCCAGCATCCACAAAAGAGGGGCCGGACTGGGGCCGGCTATTGCCTTCCTGTATTCCGGGCCAGCCATCAACATTCTTGCTATCATCCTGACGGCCAGAATTCTGGGCTTTGAAATGGGTTTGGCCCGCACGGTCGGAGCTGTGCTCTTCAGCATCCTCACCGGCCTCATCATGGCATTCATTTACCGAAAGGAAGAAAAGGCCAAAGCCGAACAGCAAATGAACTTCCCTGATGTTCCGGAGGCCAGGCCTTTGTGGCAGACGGCACTGCATTTCTTTTCGCTGGTGCTGATCCTCGTTTTTGCCAACTGGGGCAAGCCTGCTGCGGGAGACACATCGAGCCTCTGGTTCTACCTCTGGGCCTACAAATGGCACATCACGGGGCTTTTTGGCCTGCTGCTTGTATTCTCGATGATCTACATCCTCAAACTCAAAAGCTGGCAGGTATTGCTCGGGGCCGGGATTACGGCCGCAAGTGCCCTACTCATCGCCAACCCTCTGGTAAGTGTGGTTGTCGGTATCGCGGCTGTGAGTTCCATTGCATTAATGGATAAAACCGAGAACAGCGAGAATAAAGAATGGATCTATTCTTCCTGGGGGTTTGCCAAACAGATTGTTCCCCTGCTGGCCATCGGGGTAGTCATTGCCGGGTTCCTGTTGGGATCCACCCACGACAACACCTCCATCGCAGGGGTTATTCCCAACCGGTGGGTAACTTGGCTGGTAGGAGGCAATTCGTTGCTTTCCAACTTGTATTCCTCGATAATCGGAGCATTCATGTACTTTGCTACCCTCACCGAAGTGCCCATCATTCAAGGCCTTCTGGCCTCGGGAATGGGGAAAGGACCTGCCCTGGCACTCCTGTTGGCCGGGCCCTCCCTGTCCCTGCCCAATATGCTGGTCATCCGGGGTGTCCTAGGCACACAGAAAACGGTGGTTTATGCCAGCATTGTCATTGTGCTTTCCACCATCGCTGGCATGGTTTATGGCTCCATTGCGTAGGAAAATCATTCAAACAAGCACTTATGAACATCTTGATTCTTTGCACAGGGAACAGCTGCCGCAGCCAGATGGCGCACGGCGTCCTGCAATCCTTCGACCCAGAACTCAGGGTAAGCTCCGCCGGAACGGAAGCATCGGGAAAACTAAACCCACAAGCTGTTGCGGTTATGAAAGAAGCCGGGGTGGATATCAGCCACCATACTTCCGACCCGGTCACAATGTATCTGGATCAGGACTGGGACTATGTCATCACCGTGTGCGGCGGGGCTAACGAGCACTGCCCCAGATTCCCGGGCAAGGTGAAGCACCGGATCCACATGGGTTTTGATGACCCCTCGCATGCCACTGGGACCGAAGAATTTGTATGGAGCGAATTCCGAAGGGTTCGCGATGAAATCAGGGAAGGATTCTGGAATTTATATCAGGACATCTTAAAACCAATAGAATGAAACCCGCAGAACTAAAAAAGATTGTACAGGAAAAATATAGTCAAATCGCCAGCCAGCCAGCATCCGCCGAAGGGGCATCGTGTTGTGGCCCAACCAGCTGTTGCTCATCGGTGGATTACACCCTATTCAGCGAGAGCTACAAAACGCTTCAGGGATATCATCCTGATGCCGATCTGGGATTGGGCTGCGGACTTCCCACGCAGTTCGCGGGCATCCGCGAGGGAAATCAGGTACTCGACCTGGGCAGTGGTGCCGGCAACGATTGTTTTGTGGCACGTGCCATCGTGGGCGAAACCGGACAAGTGACGGGGCTTGATTTTACTGAGGAAATGCTTCAGAGAGCTACCCGGAATGCGCAGAAACTGGGCTTCGCCAATGTTTGCTTTGTCCGGGGAGACATCGAAAAGATGCCCCTTCCGGACCAGTCTTTCGATGTGGTGGTTTCCAATTGTGTGTTGAACCTGGTCCCGGACAAAGTAAAAGCTTTTGCAGAAATCATGCGGGTATTGAAACCCGGTGGACACTTTTGCATTTCGGATGTGGTCGTCAGGGGGACGCTTCCTGCATCCCTGCGTCAGGATGCCGAGTTGTATGCCGGGTGCGTATCTGGTGCCATGGATATTGACCTGTATATGAACCTCATCAGACAGCAGGGCTTTGAACACATCACCCTCCACAAACAAAAACCCGTTGGGCTGCCGGAGCAAACGCTGCAAAAGCATCTGTCCGATGCTGAAAGACAAAGTTTCAGCAAACATCAAACAGGGATCTTCAGCATCACGGTATCCGGATACAAGCCATCATAAAGTTCGCCATTATGCCCTCTCCAAAACGACTTAATTTTCTGGACCGCTACTTAACCCTCTGGATCTTCCTGGCCATGTTTGCCGGGATCCTTATGGGTTGGGGCCGCCCGCAGATCGCCGGTTTCTGGAACAGTCTGTCGGTGGGAACGACCAATATCCCCATTGCCATTGGCCTGATTGTGATGATGTACCCGCCGCTGGCCAAAGTTAAATACGAGGAACTGGGCGATGTGTTCCGGAACACAAAGGTTCTGGGACTTTCCTTATTCCAGAACTGGGTGCTGGGCCCGGTACTGATGTTCGCTCTGGCCATCGCCTTTTTCAAACTCTTCCCCGGAAAGGAGGATGCCAATCTGCCGTATATGTACGGGATCATCCTCATTGGCCTTGCCCGGTGCATCGCCATGGTGATCGTCTGGAACGATCTTGCCAAGGGAGACAGGCAGTATGCCGCCGGACTGGTGGCTTTTAACGCCGTTTTTCAGGTCCTGTTGTTTTCGGTTTATGCCTACGTGTTCATTGCCATCCTTCCCGGTTGGTTCGGAGTCCCGGTCAATGAAACCGTTTCGCAAATAACCATGGGTGCCATTGCCAAAAGCGTGTTCATATACCTGGGCATCCCTATGATCGCCGGCTTCCTGACCCGGATTATTCTCATTCGTGTCAAAAGCCAGATTTGGTATGAAACCAAGTTTGTGCCCAAGATCAGCCCGGTAACACTCATTGCCTTGCTGTTCACCATTGTGGTGATGTTCTCTCTCAAGGGCGAATACATCGTCAAGATCCCGATGGATGTGGTGCTGATCGCCATCCCTTTGCTGGTGTATTTTATGATCATGTTCTTTGCCTCCTTCTTTGCGAGTAAAATTTTTCGAGCAAGTTACGAACAATCTACCACTCTGGCTTTTACAGCTGCCAGCAACAATTTCGAACTGGCCATTGCGGTTGCCATAGCCATTTTCGGTATTCATTCGGGTGAAGCTTTTGCGGGGGTAATCGGCCCGCTGGTGGAGGTACCCGTGATGATCGGGTTGGTGAATGTGGCTCTGTATTTCCGCAGGGCACTCTTTAAAATTTCGACTGGTTCATAAGCATCCATCGGACGACAGGAATGAAAACCCATTTGTGCGAGAAGAGCAATCCAAAAAAAGCGACATAGACATTCTGGTGGATTTTGCTCCGGGTAAAGAAAACTTCGACACATTCATGATGAATGTGCCAAAAAAAGGCCTATTTTAGGTCACAAAACTACCGCCTTCTTCGACTATACTAAAACTAAATACCAATCTCATGAAGAAAATTCTGTTATTCGTCCTTTTGATTGTGGGCTATAATGCCTTCGCTCAGGATGGTTCCGTGTCGGAAAAAAGCGTGAAAGGGTCGAAAGTTACCGTATGTTCGCTCGAAAAGGTTCAGAAAAAAGAAACCATGCCACTGAGCAGACTGGTGGAGAGTTGCTCTCTGGTCCGTCTTCAGACTCTGAGCGAGGCCTTATTCAAGCAGTGGTTCACTACGATTACCGACAAATACATCGGTGTCCGGCAGCAGGGGAATGGCCCATATTTACTGTTTGACCGTTCTGGAAAATTTCTCTGCAGCATTGGGTCTGTCGGCAAAGGTCCCGGACAATACGCGATTGCTCTTTATGATGACTTCATTGACGAAAAAAACAACATCATTTATCTAGCCCCCTTTATGGGCGACAAGATTCTGGTTTACAACACATCCGGGAAGTTGCTTAAAAACATTGAAGTCCCTCAGCGATTAAACAAACCCAAAATCTTTCTTTCCAACGGCCTGTTGACAGTAGTTCACATGGCCTTCAACGGGGATAAGGCCATGGCGTTCCAGTTTGATGCCAACGGGAAGGTTGTAAAGCAATTGGCCCCTCAGGCGAATCTGCTTGTGAACAATTTCAACGGGGAGGTTTTCAATACCCGGAATACCCCTGCCTTCGACTTCATGCACACAAGCAGCGACACCTTGTACCACTTCAATGTGCAGCGCAACCGGATAGAACCAGTCTTCACTATGTCCGTCCGTGCTGACGATAAACCCTTTAGGCAATATATTGAGCTTCCTCACCACTTCATCACGAATGTGCGTGGCAAAGGATTGATTATCACTGATAAAGATAAGAAAACATCGTCATATGTCGAGCTGGTGAACGATTATTTCGGCAATCTCCCCATTCCTATCTCTGTGATCACATTCCGGAATGGATGGTTTGTGTACAATGTGGAAACATCCGATCTGAGTGCCAAAATCGAAGAACATTTGGAAGGAAGTAAGGTCACAGAAAAGGACAGGCAAACGCTTAAGAAACTACTGTCCACACTGAAGGAAGAAGACAACAACGTTGTGTTTATTGGCAAACTGAAAATATAGCCTTCTGTATTCTTTCCGGAGCACACTACCCGGAAGCACGTTACTCAGAACCAAAAACAGGGCCTAAAGGCTGCTCATAGAGCTACCCGCTAACCCCTCATGAAACCGGCCTTGTGTCGGTTTTTTTTGTAATTTTACCACCTGACTAAATACATGAAACATGGAAGAAAGAGAGATGCTGGAGAGGATACAGGCCCGGGCCAAAGCGTGGACGGGGTCTGCCTTTGATGAAGAAACACGGAACCAGGTGCAAAACCTGATGCAGCATACCAATGAACTGATCGACTCCTTTTACAAAGACCTGGAATTCGGAACCGGGGGCCTGCGTGGGCTGATGGGCCCCGGCACCAACCGGGTGAACCGATATACGGTGGGGATGGCCACTCAGGGACTGAGCCAGTACCTCAAAAAGAATTTCTCCAGCCTTCCCGAAATCCGGGTAGTAGTTGGCCACGACAGCCGCAACAACAGTGCCTTGTTTGCCCGTACCGTTGCCGGAGTGTTTGCCGCCAACGGCATCAAAGTATTCCTGTTCGATGCCCTCCGCCCCACCCCCGAAATATCCTTTGCCATCCGGCATCTGGGCTGTCAGGGCGGGGTCGTAATCACCGCATCGCACAATCCCAAAGAATACAACGGATACAAAGCATACTGGAGCGATGGGGCTCAGGTAATCCCGCCCCACGACACCAACATCATCCACGAAGTCGGGCAGGTATCCGTACAGGACGTGCGGTTTGACGGACCGGAGGACCTCATCACCCAGATCGGAGAAGAAATTGACCAGATATACACCGACAAGATTGTGTCGCTCTCCCTCTCCCCGGAAGCCATCGCCCGCAACCGGAATATCAGGATTGTGTACACCCCCATCCACGGCACCGGGGTAAAACTCATCCCGATGTGTCTCAACAAGCTGGGCTTTAACAACATCATCCACATCCCCGAACAGGATGTTCCGGATGGAAACTTCCCTACCGTTAAATCACCCAACCCCGAAGAGCCCGCTGCCCTGAATATGGCCATACAAAAAGCCAGGGAAACCGATGCAGACATTGTCATGGGCAGCGATCCCGATGCAGACCGGATTGGGCTGGCCGTGAAGGATACATCGGGCAACTGGGTGCTACTCAACGGCAATCAGGCAGCCTCCATCCTCATATACTACCTCATCCGCCGCTGGAAGGAAACCGGCAAACTCCAGGGTAAGGAATATATTGTCAAAACCATTGTTACCTCCGAACTCCTGTCTGATATTGCCACCCGCAGCGGAGTTGCCTCCTTTGATGTGCTCACCGGGTTTAAGTGGATTGCGGACATCATCGCCCAAAAGGAAGGCGGAATGACCTTTATCGGAGGAGGCGAAGAAAGCTACGGATACCTGTGCGGCACCTTCGTGCGGGACAAGGACGCCGTGATGTCCGCCTCGCTGTTTGCCGAGATCGCCGCCTGGGCAGCCGATCAGGGCAAGACCCTCTATGACATCCTGCTGGACATCTATCTGGAATTCGGGCTCTACAAGGAAACCGGCATCTCCGTGGTAAAAAAAGGCAAGTCCGGGGCCGAAGAAATCCGTCAGATGATGGAGAGCTACCGCCAGTCTCCTCCGAAAACCATCAACCAGACTCCGGTGGTACGCATCATGGATTACCAGAGCCTCACCACCACCGACCTTCCAAGCGGGGCGGTAACCCGTATAGATTCTCCGGCCTCGGATGTGCTGCAATTCTTCACAGGCGACGGCTCTAAAATTTCCGTACGGCCCTCGGGTACCGAGCCCAAGATTAAATACTACATCGGGGTGCGAGCTCCCCTCGCAAGCAGGGAAGAGTTTGCCCAAACCAATGCACTGCTGGAGCAGAAAATCCAGGGCATCGTTGCTGACCTGAATCCCTCAGTGTAATGAAACGCCCTGCAACCCCCAGCCTGAAGCTGCCGGCGTTGAGGTTTCCGGCATTGGTACTGCCGGTATTGTGTTGGCCTGCATGGGTGTTCCCGTTTGTGATGCTTTTGGCCCTGCTGCTCCCGGCCATCCTGTTCCAGGGATGCACCCCGCAAACCGTGACCTTCTCCAGCCCGGACGGACAGGTCAGGGTAACTGTAGCTCCGGGTGATTCGGGCATCATGTATTATTCGGTCAGTTCCGAAGCCCAACAGGTTCTGGAGCCTTCGCGACTGGGTCTGGTCCGGAAGGATGCCGATTTCAGCAAGGATCTGGTGATTCGAGAAATTCATCCGCCCCGGACAATCACCGAGTCCTACACGGTCCTGACCGAGAAGCAAAAGGACATCACCTACACAGCCAACAGCCAGACCTTGACGGTCGAGAACCCCTCCGGAGAGACCATGGACATCGAGTTCAGGGTATTCTGCAGCGGGGTTGCCTTCCGGTATCTTTTCCCGGACTCCTCGGGACAAAAGAAAACCATCCTCCGCGAAGTATCGTCCTTCAACCTGCCCGATTCGGCCCGCGCCTGGCTGCATCCCCACATGAACGTCCGCACCGGATGGTGCAACACCCAACCCAGTTACGAAGAGAACTACTTTGTGGATGTTCCCGCGGGTACTCCCGCCCCGGAAGCCGCTGGCTGGTCCTTCCCTGCTCTTTTTCGGACAGGGGAAAAGTGGTTATGGATTTCCGAAAGTGGCCTGAACCCCACCTACTGTGGTGCACGTCTGGGAGCCAGTTCCCCTGGCGGAGAGTACACCATCGCCTTTGCTCAACCTCTGGAACAAACCATTGATACTGCTCCGCCCACCCCTGAATGGACGCTGCCCTGGTCCACCCCCTGGCGCATCATCTCCGTCGGCACACTGAAAACCGTTGTGGAGAACACCTTGGTGACCGATCTGGCGGAACCCGCGATGGTTCAGGCTGACTTTGCCCGTCCGGGCATTGCCTCCTGGAGTTGGGGCCTGCTCAAGGACGAGTCGGTGAACTTCGACACCCAAAAAGCTTTTATTGATTACTCCGCCCGTATGGGATGGCCCTACTGCCTCATTGACGTGGAATGGGACACCCGTATCGGCGAGGCCGCCCTGCTCCAGCTCATCAGCTACGCCCGGAGCCTGAATGTCGGCGTCATTCTCTGGTACAACTCTGCAGGACCCTGGAATACCACGGTGTACACGCCCCGCGACAAGATGTTCCTTCCCGAAGTACGGCAGGCCGAAATGGCCCGGCTCAAATCCTGGGGGGTAGCTGGCATCAAGGTGGACTTCTGGCCTGGAGACGGGCAGACCGCCATCCGCTATTACTACGACCTCTTTCGGGATGCCGCAGAAGCGGGGCTGATGGTCAACTGCCACGGCACTACCCTCCCGCGCGGCTGGGGCCGGACCTTCCCCAACCTGATGACCATGGAATCGGTCAAGGGCTTCGAGTTCATCACCTTTGAACAAGCCAACACAGACAAGGGCCCGGTGCACTGTGCCATCCTGCCCTTCACCCGCAACATTGCCGGCCCCATGGACTTTACTCCGGTGTGTTTCGGCGAGATACCGGGACGAGAGCGGCGCACCACCAACGGTTTTGAAATCGCTCTGTCGGTTCTGTTCCAGTCCGGCATTCAGCACATCGTTGAGACCCCCGCCAGCATGGCCCTCCAGCCGGACTTCGTGGTGGACTTCATGAAGCGGGTCCCCGCCGGATGGGATCAGACCCTCTTTATTGACGGATTCCCCGGAAAATACGTGGTGATGGCCCGCAGGGCAGGGGAACGCTGGTATGTGGGTGGCATCAATGCTCAGCAACACGAATGCGCTCTGGATCTGGATCTTTCGGACCTGAACGTTTCCAAGGGGATTTGCATTACCGAAGGAGCCGGGAACCGTGACTTCAGCAAATCGGATATCACCCTTGACGGTGGCCGGCTGCACCTAACCCTCCGTCCAATGGGCGGCTTTGTACTTGAATTCTGACAAACCATTGACATGAAACACTTTTTGCTGCTGCTTACCCTGATGTGCACTTTTGCCTTTCAGGCTCAGGGATTTGAAAAATGGAACGATGGATGGAAGTTCTCCCGTGGAAAAGGCGACTCTCTGGCAATCATTCAACCCGGGTTTGAAGACCAATCCTGGGAATCGGTCCTGATTCCCCACACTGCCCGGCTGGAGCCGCTGGTGGTGAATGATCAGTGGCAAGGCATCTGCTGGTACCGCAAAAGCTTCCCCACCACCCGTGAGATGACCGGCAAAAAGGTATTCCTGCGTTTTGACGGGGCCATGAACATTGCCGATGTGTGGGTGAACGGAAAGCACCGCATCAGGCACATGGGAGGCTTCCTGCCCTTTGTGATTGACCTCTCCTCCGTACTGTTGCCTTCAGGCAACAATGTGGTGGTGGTTCGGCTGGACAACACCGACAATGCCACTACCGGACCAAAGCCCCTGAAAACTCTGGACTTCAACACTTACGGAGGTATCTACCGCAATGTCTGGCTGGGCATCAGGGAACCGGTGTACATCACCGACCCGGTCGCTGCGAATATCCCGGCGGGCGGCGGGCTATTTATCAGCACGTCGGAAGTCAGCCAGATATCGGCCCAGCTTACCGTCAAAGCCCATGTGATGAATGCCTTGCCCGATGCGGCCTCAGTGACTGTCCGCCATACCCTGCTGGATGCCCGGGGACGAAAATCCGGCGCCTCAGAGATTTCGCTCAACGCTTTGGCTGCTGGCCACAACCAGCACCTGACCACCACCTTCACCGTGATGCAACCCAATCTTTGGTCCCCTCGTTCGCCCTATCTCTACACCCTCCGAACGGAATTGTATGCCAACGGCCGCAAAGTGGAGACTCAGGAAAACCGTGTGGGCATCCGCACCTTCACCATCTCGCGTGACGGACTGATTCTCAACGGAGAACGCACCTTCCTGCGGGGGGTGAACCGACATCAGGAATACCCGTACATCGGCTACGCCCTCTCGGATGAGGCCCAATACCGCGATGCCGTCAAAATCAAGGAAGCCGGTTTTGACTATGTCCGACTCTCGCACTACCCGCAGGCACCCGCCTTCATGGATGCCTGCGATGAGCTGGGACTGTTCGTTCTGGACGCCATACCGGGATGGCAGTACTTTGGCAACGCTGCTTTCCAGGAGTACTCCCTTCAGACCTGCCGGGACATGATTCGCAGAGACCGCAACCACCCCTGCGTACTTGCCTGGGAAGTATCCCTGAACGAATCGCGCATGACCAATGCCTTCATGGACAAGGCCCATGCCATCGCCAGGGAGGAGTATCCCTACCAGCCCTGCTACACGGCCGGGTGGACAGATTACGCCTACGATTTGTACATCCAGGCCCGCCAGCACCGCATCGGGAAGCCGCTCACCGCCACCCCCAAGGGTTATATGGTCTCAGAATATGGCGACTGGGAATATTACGCCGGCAACGGAGGCCTCAATCAGGACCAGTGGAAGGACCTCAAACAGGAAGACCGCTCCAGCCGCCAGCTGCGGGGTTTTGGAGAAATCCGGCTGCTCCAGCAGGCCACCAATGTTCAGGAAGCCCACAACGAAAACCTCACCACCCGGGCATACGGGGATGCCTACTGGGTGATGTACGACTACAACCGCGGATACGCCGACGACCTGGAATCCTCGGGCATCATGGACATCTTCAGGCTTCCCAAGTTTGCCTGGCATTTCTTCAGGAGCCAGCGCAATGCCGACGAGCGCTATCCTGAGGTATCCACAGGTCCCATGGTGTATATCGCCAACTACTGGTCACCCGAATCTCCGACCGATGTGAGGGTGTTCAGCAACTGCCCCGAGGTGGAACTCAGCCTGAACGGAACCGTGATTGCCCGTCAGAAGCCGGACAAAAACGCCATTTCCGGAAACCTGGCTCACGCCCCCTTTACCTTCAAGGTTCCCGCATTTGTCGCCGGCACCCTGAAGGCAACCGCTTATGAGGGCATCATCCCCATGGCCACCTACCGGGTACGGACACCCGGCGCCCCGTCTGCCCTCAGGCTCCTCTATGATTACAGTGGTAAGGCCCTGCAGGCAGGAGGCACGGATGTGGTATTCGTGTATGCCCAGGTGGTGGATGCCGATGGGACGATAGTGCCCACCGCCACCCATCAGGTCACCTTCGCCGTCAACGGGGGTGCTTCCCTTATCGGCTCACCGGTAAAGGCAGAGGCAGGCATCGCCTCCGTTTTGCTCCGTTCGGGCATGAATGGAGGAGCCGTCACGGTACGCGCCTCTGCGCCGGGACTATCCTCCGACCAGTTGCGCATCTACGTCAAACGATAGTCCATGAAACATTTTCGTAAAGAGCTTTGGTTTCGCATCCCTACCCGAAGGGGCTTCCGGAACATCACCCCCGATGTGGAAGCTTGTGTGCACCAAAGCGGCATTCGCGAATAAATCCCCAAATATTTTGTGTTTTAACATAATAACCCTACTTTTGGCGCTCGTTTCACCAACATATTGTCCCACTTATTTATTTTAAAAAACACTCATGAGTAACAAAACCGAAGAAACCCCCGTCCAGCCTGAGCTGGAAGAAACCGCAGCCGAGGTAACCGCCGAGGCTGGTGAAGTAGCCGCAGAGGCTGTTGAAGTGGCCGAAGAAGCCGCTGAAGAAGCAACCGAAACCGAAGAGGTAGAGGAAAGCGAAGAAACTGAAGATATTGAGGAAGTAGAAGAGGAAGAAGAAATCCTCGAAGACGAAGGCGCCGAAGAGGTGGCCAAGGAAATCCGCAAGATCAAGAAGGAAGAAGTATCCCTGGAAAACTTCAACTGGGATGCTTACTCCAACAAGCACAACTTCTATTCCAGCTCTGACCGGGCCAATATGGAAGCCATGTACGACAAGACCCTCTCGGCCATTGTCGAAAACGAGATTATTGACGGCAAGGTGATCGCCATGAACAAGCGCGAGGTGGTCATCAACATCGGATTCAAATCCGAAGGTATTGTCAGCATGAATGAATTCCGGTACAATCCCAACCTCAAAGTAGGGGATATGGTGGAAGTGTACGTGGAAAGCTCCGAAGACAAAAAGGGCCAGCTGCTGCTCTCGCACAAAAAGGCCCGCACCATGCGTTCCTGGGATCGCATCAACAAGGCCCTCGAAAACGACGAAATCATCTCGGGTTACATCAAGTGCCGCACCAAGGGCGGTATGATCGTGGATGTGTTCGGCATTGAAGCCTTCCTCCCCGGATCGCAGATTGACGTGAAGCCCATCCGCGACTACGATGTGTACGTGGGCAAAACCACCGATTTCAAGATTGTCAAGATCAACCACGAATTCAAGAACGTGGTGGTATCACACAAGGCCCTCATCGAAGCCGAACTGGAACAGCAAAAGAAGGAGATTATCTCCAAACTCGAAAAGGGCCAGGTGCTCGAAGGCACGGTCAAGAACATCACTTCCTACGGTGTGTTCATCGACCTGGGCGGCGTAGACGGCCTGATCCACATCACCGACCTCTCCTGGGGCCGCGTAAGTCACCCCGAAGAAGTGGTTCAGCTGGACCAAAAACTCAATGTGGTCATCCTGGACTTCGACGATGCCAAGAAACGCATCGCTTTGGGTATGAAGCAACTCACCCCGCACCCCTGGGATTCTCTCGACGCCAGCCTCAAAGTGGGCGACACCGTGAAGGGCAAGGTGGTCGTGATTGCCGATTACGGAGCCTTTGTGGAAATCTCCCCCGGTGTGGAAGGTCTTATCCACGTTTCTGAGATGTCCTGGTCACAGCATCTGCGCAGCGCTCAGGAATTCCTCAAAGTGGGCGAGTTGATCGAGGCCAACATCCTCACTCTGGACCGCGAAGAGCGCAAGATGTCGCTTGGCATCAAGCAACTTAAGGAAGATCCCTGGGATAAGATCTCTGAGAAATATCCTGTGGGTTCCCAGCATGCTGCCAAGGTGAGAAACTTCACCAACTTCGGTGTCTTTGTGGAAATCGAAGAAGGGGTGGACGGCCTGATCCATATCTCGGACCTCTCCTGGACCAAGAAAATCAAGCATCCCTCGGAATTCACCCAGATTGGGGAAGAAATCCAGGTAGTCGTACTGGAGATTGACAAGTCCAACCGCAGGCTGAGCCTGGGCCACAAGCAACTGGAGGAAAATCCCTGGGATGTGTTCGAAACCATCTTTACGGTGGACTCCATACATGAGGGTACCGTCATCGAAGTCTTCGACAAGGGGGCCATTGTTGCCCTGCCTTACGGGGTTGAAGGCTTTGTCACACCCAAGCATCTGGTGAAGGAAGATGGCAAGACCGCCAAGGTTGAAGAAAAACTCGACTTCAAAGTCATTGAGTTCAACAAGGGCACCAAGCGCATCATCCTCTCGCACAGCCGGGTATTCGAAGATACCCGCAGACAGGGCGAAGTAGCGACCCGGGACAAGGAGGAAAACGAAACCAAGAAGATCACCAAGAAACTGAGGTCTTCGATGGAGAAAACCACCCTGGGCGACATCACCGGACTGGCCGCTTTGAAGGAAGAGATGGAAGCCAAGGAGAAGAAGGGCAAGAAGAAAGCTGCCGAGGCCAAGGCCGAGGAAGTTGCTGCTGAAGCCGCCGCCTCCGATGCTGCTGAAGTTGCCGAAGCTCCGGCCAAGGCTAAGAAAGCCTCCAAGGCCCAGCCTAAGGAAGCCGCTGCTGAAGTTGCTGATGCCGCTGAAACCAACGCCGCTGATGCTGCTGACGCTGCCGAAGCTGATGAAACATCCGAAAACGCCGCTGAATAAGGGGCTCACGGTTACCACTGTTTCTATGGACTTTCGTTCCGAGAAAAAGGAAGGTTATACGCTGATTAAAGTGTTGAGGGGTAAGCTCGATGAAGGGCTTACCCCTTCGCTTAAAATGGAACTGGTCCGAATCCAGGCCGGCGGGGAGAAGAATATGGTTTTCGACCTCTCGGCGTGCACTGGATGCAACTCATCGGGCCTGAGTTCCCTGTTGATTGCCAACCGGCTGTGCAAGATTGCCGGAGGCCGGCTGGTTCTCACCGGACTCAGTGAAGGATGGGTGCAACTCCTCAGGGAAGCACAACTGGACCAACTGTTCCTTGTTGCCGACAGCAAATCCCGGGCTGCACAACTCTTTAAACCCTCATCACCAGCTGCATCTGCACCGGAAGGCTCCCAAAATCCATGAAGTGATATTCTCGGTTACCATATTAGGAAGTAGTTCCGCAATCCCCTCTCCTGCGCGCTTCTCGACCGCTCACCTGCTCCGTGCCGATGAACGATTCTTCCTGATAGACTGCGGAGAAGGCACCCAAATGAGGATAAAGGAATTTGGGGCGGGACTCTCGCGGCTGCATCATATCTTCATCTCACACATGCACGGCGATCACGTCCTGGGCCTGCCCGGCCTCATCGCCACCATGAGCATGACCAGCCGCACAGAACCCCTGCACCTCTACGGACCGGCCGAACTTCAGCTCTATCTGGAAACCCACGCCCGATATTTCACCCCGCCAGGGTTTCCCCTTATCTGTCACCCGCTTGGTTCCCCGCTGGGAAGCACAATAGCCGGAAGTACCCCTGCCGGGGACACTCACTCCGGAAGCACCCATCAGGAGTCCCCCGATTGTGGCCTGTCGGCTAAAGCAACGGAAAACCCTGCAACCACCCTGATATATCAGGATAATACCCTGGAGGTCCTCTCCTTTCCTCTGAGTCACCGCATCCCTGCCTGGGGATTTCTCTTTCGGGAACGGGAGCGCCCGCGGCACATCCGCAAGGACATGATCCCCTTTTGGCAGATTCCCGTGGCGGCCATTCCTGCCATCAAGGCCGGGGCTGACTTCACCACTCCCGAAGGCACCGTCATCCCCAACCGGGACCTCACCCTGCCCCCACATCCGCCCCGCTCCTACGCCTTCTGTTCGGACACCACCTACATACCCGGCCTGGCCCAGACCCTCAGGGGCGTGAACCTACTCTACCACGAAAGCACCTTTGCCACCGCGGAACAGACCAGAGCCGAAGAAACTTTCCATTCCACCGCCGCTCAGGCTGCCTGCATCGCAAGGGATGCCATGGCCGGGCAACTCCTAATAGGACACTTCTCCGCTCGTTACCGCAACACGGCTCCCCTTCTGGAAGAAGCCCGTACCATCTTCCCCGACACCATCGCCGCCGAAGACGGCATGACCCTGAGCATCGGCTAAAGCACTGAACTAATGATAGCACAGACCCATAAATGGACGCAAACCTACAGAAAGTAACGGATCTCTTCAGGAAAGACCGTTTTGCAGCGCACACAGGTATTGAAATCGAAGATATAGCACCCGGCTCGGCCAGATGTTCTATGGAGATTCAGGAACAACACCTGAACGGCATCGGCATTGTGATGGGAGGAGCACTCTTCACCCTGGCCGACTTCACCTTTGGTTTGGCCGCAAACAGTCACGGAACCATTGCAGTGTCTTCAGCTGTCACCATCCATTACCTGCGGAAATCCAGCCAGGGAAAACTGACTGCCACCGCCACCGAAATCTCACGCAACGCCAAAACAGGACTCTACCGGGTAGCCATCACTGATGCTGCCGGACAACTCATCGCGGACATCACGGGTACCTGTTTTTTCACCACTTCGACAATCGAAAAGGCCCAGTGCCCGAAATGAACGGACACTGAGCCCTTTACAACGATACTTTCATAAACTTCTGAATCCAGAATCTGCTATTTTGCAGTCACCTCGCTAAACTTGCGGTACGCAGCCTCCCATGCAGCCACATCGGCAGGAGCATAGGTGGTGGTTTCCACAGAATTGCGGACAATCTGGCGGATCTCAGCCAACGATTTCACATGGCCCATAGCCATAGCCTGAACCAGAATGTTCCCGTAAGCGGTCCCTTCGGCAGGGCCAGCCACCACAGGGATACCGATGGCATTGGCCGTAAACTGGCAAAGCAGGGCATTCTTGGAACCACCGCCAATCACGTGCAGTTTGTTGATCTGGTGCGGGGACACGCTGCGCAGTTGGTCAAGCACAAAACGATACTTCATGGCAAGGCTGTCGAAGATGCAACGCGCCAGTTCGCCCACGGTTCCGGGGACAGACTGTCCGGTCTTCTTGCAGTATCCCTGAATGGCTTCCACCATGTTCTCGGGGTTCATGAAATTGGGAGCATCTGGATCGACAAAGCAACGGAACGGCTTTTCGGCCTGGGCCATCGAAGTGATCTCGCTGTAGGAGTAATCCTTCGATTTTTCCCATTCCTTCTTGCACTGTTCCAGCAGCCACATCCCGGTGATGTTTTTCAGGAAGCGGAAGGTACCTTCCACCCCACCCTCGTTGGTAAAGTTCATCTTGAAGGTTTCAGGGCTGATCAGCGCCTTGCGGGTCTCAATCCCCATCAGCGACCAGGTACCCGAGCTGAGGTAGGCAAACTTTTCATCTTCGGCGGGCACTGCAGCGATAGCCGAACCAGTGTCATGCGAGGCTACCGTCACGAAGGGCACCTTGCCGATACCGGTTTCCTTGGCGATGCCGTCTGTCACCGGGCCCAGGAACGTACCGGGCAACACCAGTTCCTGCATCAGCGACATAGGAACATTCATGGCATCAAACAACTGTTTCTCAAACTGCATGGTAGCCGGATTGAGCATCTGGGAGGTAGAAGCAATGGTGAATTCTGCCTTCTTCACCCCGGTAAACAGATAGTTAAGCAAATCGGGCATAAACAGCAGGTCCTTGGCAGCATTCAAAACCGCCACGTTATTTTTCTTCAGCGCATAAAGCTGGAACAAACTGTTAAACTGCAGAAACTGAATCCCGGTGAGGCCATATACCTTCTCGCTGGGAACCAGCTTGAAGTACTCAGGCATGATGGTATTGGTGTGGGGGTCGCGATAGGCAAAAGGAATCCCGATCACCCGACCGTCCTCACCCAGGAAGCCGAAATCCACGCCCCAGGTATCAATACCTACCGACTCGGGTTTCAGGCCAGCCTTGGCACAGGTGGCCAGAGATTGTTTGAGGGACTCGAAAATCTGGAATACATCCCAGTGAAAGTTATTGAACATCTGTAGCATCCCATTGGGGAAGCGGGTCATCTCCTGCGTGGAAACCTTGCCATTTTCGAGGGTTCCGGCGATGGAACGATAGCTGGTGGCTCCCAGGTCGAATGCGATGAATGTGTGTTTGCTCATAAGGATTAAATTTTAATTTTTGGGGGTTTTGATGTTCTTACGTTCTTATTTTTGTATGGCCGTGTGTACTGTTTTCGTTTAGTTTTGATGCTGGGGCCGGAGCAGGTCAAGTACCGTCTTGACCGGCACAAAAGTGGAGATCGGAACCTCCACGAATACCGTGTTCCAGAAGGCCATTGCCCCGTTCCACAAGCCAGGCAGCTCCAGTGCCTTCAGAGGCTTCCCGTCCTTGGACTTGGAGGAAATAAAGCCCGTGAGCGGATCGCGGAATGCCCTGAGGTCGAAGCGCTCCCCCTGAAAGTTCTTCAGGCTGCACACCAGATCAACAGGGTTAAAGTGTGTCGCTCCCTCAGCAATAGCTTTCTGAGCCGGATCACTGAAGTCTATCTGAGAGGACTCGGCAATCTGCAGTGACACGGAACCATCCTGCTGGCGCACCCAAAACGGGCCGCCTCCGGGCTCTCCCTCATTGCGCACCATCCCGCATACACGCAGAGGCCTGTCCAGATGCTCCATCAGTATTACCTGACGCTGATCCCCGGGAAGCTGTCTGAAAGATGGCGTATCCGGAAAGGCAAAATGATCTGCCAAAAACGCAGCAGCCTGCCGGAGTGTATCCTCGGTAGCCGGCCCTGAAGCCAGGGTATGCATCCAGCCGAAGCACTTCTCCTCCAACTGCAGCAGCAAGGTCGTCAGCGCCTTCTTATACAGCACCACATCTCCCTTGAGCCGGTCAGGAAGCACATTATCCACCGTCTTGACAAACACCACATCGGCATCCAGGTCTCCCAAATTATCGAGCAAGGCCCCGTGACCACCCGGACGGAACAGGATACTCCCGTCCCCGCTGCGGAAAGGCGCATTGTCCGACCCTACCGCCACCGTGTCGGTACTGGGCTTCTGTTGCGAGAAACCGATGCGAAACGCCACCCCATACTGCTCCGAAAGACGCTTGGTCACCAGCGGCACCAACTCCTCAAAGCGAGAGAGATGCTCGGGCGAAACGGTAAAATGCAAATCCACTGTATCATCATCATTGCGGGCGTACAACACCCCCTCCACACAATGCTCCTCAAAAGCCGTCCGTCCCTGCTCTCCATAGCGGTGAAACTTCAGCAGCGCCTTAGGCAACGAGCCATACCCCAACCCCTGGTCAGAAACAATCGCCCGGATCACTTCCTTGGCGTTGGGCTTAACCTCAGCACCGACTCCATTGGTGGCCACCTGCATCAAATCCTTGTAAAATGCAAAGTCCTCCAGCCGGCTCAACACCGTACGGACAGCCGCCGAAGGGACCTCCCCGTCCTGCAGGAACTCAAACAAATCCTTAAACATACGCGAAGCCGCCCCGGAAGCCGGAACAAACTTCAGCAGACGCTTGCCCTGCACCGCGGCATCAAACTGCCCGGCCAAAGCACACAACTCCTCAGGATGCAGCACCAAAATCCCATCTCCGGCTGTTGCCGGGCGGTCCAACGCCAAGAACGGGAACCCCTTCCTAAAATACTCAATCTGCTCCTCAACCTGTTCCCGGGCAATCCCCTTCGACCGGAACTGCACCTCATCCTGCGGTAAAAACATAAAACCCCTTTTTAAATAAGCAGCGACAAGGTACAAACTTTTTTTGCACGATAATCTCCCCGCCAATTCAATATAGAAATTGGGAAGAAAGACCAAAGGATTCACAAAATTCAGATTCATCCTTATTCTTGCCGTGTTGATTTAGAAGCAGCATCTCTGTGGCAAACATCATTATTGTTGCGATACAGACGTTATCGTGCCTTAATCCCGATGGCAGCATGAAGCAAACAAGCAAAATCACCAATTGATTTACGATCTGAGCCTATTTGGATACGCCAACTGATATTTTCTCCTGCCTCCTTCATGTTCCGGCTCAGGATATCACAAGCACTAATAAATGCGTTATGAGCTATTGTTCGCTCCTGATCTACTGCTTGTCGAGACTCCATATCTGCCAGATACCAATCAACTCTAAGACGCGAATATCTAACAGCCGAGTTAACTAACGAATTGACAAGGGGCTGAAGACAGGAGTTCCTAAAACACTCAAGAATTTGTTCAACTTCGGTGATGGTCATAGACTTAAATTCTTTATCGGCAATCAAAAACCGGTTTCTCGCAACTTATTCCGGGACCAATATATTTGGTATTGAAAGATATTATAAATTCACGACAGGATATTCATGATAATGGATATTAATGGCTACTCGTTACGAAAAACAGACCACCCCAGAAAGCACGCGATTGAGTGGCCTGCAGAACAGATACCCCACTGAAACAAAAACGATTCTATTCACGAAATACAAAAATCCGCAATGAATGATTACGACAGCCTGAAATTGAGTGGCCTGGAAGACTTCGCTGAATACCGGTACTACAAGGGCGAGGATGAATGCCCGTATGATTCACAATCCGTCGAATCCACTTGGTGGAGCTTCGAAATGAGGTATCACAACGGAGCAAGGAAGTCCGGTATCTGGAAGAACCTCAACGACTATTTTGACTCATGGGTGCACGATCGTGCTGCTCCTGAAACTGGATACGACCTTTCGATTCCTTTTCGATCACGAATCGCCAAAAAAAGATAACGACAAATATTGCATAGCATCACACAATTGAATACCTTCGCATAGTGTTCTCGTTTCCCTTGAAAACTTTTCATCCGATCTCATAACACGTTACTTTCATAATCAACTAAGTACTACGACCACGAAAAAGTCCATTTTTGTTAGGCACTGTTTTCTTGTAGCAATCGTCACCTTAGCTACGAATTGCTCCATCTCATCATACATGATGACCTCCGAAGGTGAAAGCTTCGATGCTCTTTCAAAAATCACAGAAAGTGAGAAGCCATGCATATACCCCAATGGGGGGGACAACAGCAGCAACTTAGTTTTCTCTTCCAAGAAAAGTGACGGAGGATATAATATCTATCTTAAAGACAATGTGCTCTCAAAGGCTGTAATCCAAAAAACAAGCGGAAACAATTTTAATCTGGCACCAAACTTCTGCCCTGCCAATAACAAGATTGTATTTCAATACTTCGACAAAACGAACTTTGACATATATTATGTTGACGCTTTTGAAGGCAAAGCAATTACTCAAGTCACTTATACTGACGAAAATGAATATAATCCAACTTGGTCCAGAGATGGGAAATTGGTAATATTTGAAAAAGGTTCCGCACCGAAGGTTTACATCTCCGTGACAAAAAACACGGCTTTGGCTGCTCTTTATTCCGGGTTCACGGTAACAAAGAATCAAATATGGATGAAGAACCTTGAGACTGGCGAATTAAAGATGCTTGGCGAAGGCAGTTTCCCCGTCATCTCTCCTGATGGCAAAAGGATTGCGTATGTAAAATACGATCTCAACAAGAACAAAACCTCAGAAACCGGAACCCTTTGGATTATGTCAATTGATGGGGATTCTCCAAAACAACTTACCAACAACCAAGCCGGCTACGCAACACATCCAAACTGGAGTCCCAATGGGGAGAAAATTGTTTTCCAGCTAACCAAGAACAACAAACCGGATTCAGACATTTATAGCATCAACACCAATGGAGAGAACCTGAAACAACACACCACAAACGAATCTGACGATTTCTCGCCCTACTGGTCCTCAGACAACTTTATCTATTTCAGCTCTGACAGAGGCGCAAAAAAAGGAGAATATCAAATCTGGAGATTCAAAATGAATGAATAGTCCTGATCTTCACTCTGAATTACGTCACTAGCTGGTCAATTATGATAACAAGGTTTGGGCAAATCCATCATGTAAAACAATCCGCATCCAGGAACATCACCGACTGAGGTTCATCTGTTGAATATCTTTCAAGAAGAGCGTCTTGGGGTCGTTGTAGAATTCCACAAAACGGGCCGAACTGGGGTGTCCCTTGTACGGGGCAAAGGCTTCCTGCGGTTTTTGGGCGGGGTTGCGCCATACCAGCACGTAGGAAAGCTCAAAGGGGCGAAGCGTTTCCAGTAATGTTGTGGTCCACCAGTCGGGGTTTTGGGCAATCTTTCCTCCGGCTTCGGTCACGGCGGCGATCTTTCCTTTTTCTTTAGCCACTGTGGTCACAATAGTTACTGCGTTTTTTAGTGCTGCAGCATACCCGGTGCCCTCTCCGTAGTGATCGAATCCCACCAAATCAATGAGGTCATCGCCCGGATATCGTTCCAAATATTCGGTACCGTCCGGGATATTCCCGGTGGAGTAGGCATAGAGCAGGTGGTGAATGTTTTTAGTGTCTCTCAGATAATGAACAGAGAATCGCCACAGGGCTTTGTATTGTTCGGGCGTGCAGAGGTTCTTGCCCCACCAGAACCAGCTCCCGGTGTGTTCGTGGAAGGGCCGGAAGAACACCGGGATATAGGTGCCCTTGTCGGTTTTGAGGCTCAGCATAAATGCGGCCACTTTGTCCAGATACTGCACATAGAGAGCGTGTTTTGGCCCGCCCGGCAGGATGGAGGCCACTACTTCTTTGGAGCTTACATCCCAGGCGGTGCCGCCTGTGAGCGGGTTGCGCAGGTGCCAGCTGATGGTGTTGATGCCGCCCCGTTCATAGGTGGTTTTAATCCAGCCTTTAATGCGGTCGAAGTGGACGGAATCCAGACTATAGGCATCTCCCAGTTCGAGATGCCCCAGTTCCCATCCGCACACCGCCGGGTAATCGCCGCAGACATCGCGGACGTCCGAGCGGCCCTCTTCGTAGATCCAGCCTTTCCCGTACGCCAGATCATCCTGATGTCCAAACATGAGCCCTTTCTTTTGCAGCAGCAGCATATTCTGGTATAGTTTAACGGCTTCCTTCGTGGCTTTTGGGTCGGAAGGAACGGGGCTGGCAGCCTGCGCCACCGCAGGAAGCATCAGAAGAAAATATACAAGTACCGTTTTCATCAGTATCTATTTAATTGTTTGGGAATGATTTAGGGTTGAACGCTGAACGTGAGGGCTTGAACAGTTTGGGAGTTGGGTCCTACCATTGCCCGGAAATCACCCGGTTCCAGCACTTTTTTCAGTTGGCTGTTGTAGAACATCATTTTTTCGGGGGTGATGGTAAACTGAACAGGTTTTGTTTCCCCCGGTTTTAAGTGGATTCGGGCAAAGTCTTTCAGTTCCATGATGGGGCGAACGGCCGAGCTTACCATGTCGCGGAGATACATCTGTACGATTTCTTCCCCGGCGTATTTGCCCGTATTGGTTACTTCGACCGTGACGTTTACTGACTCTCCGACCTTGATGGCGGTTTTGTCCAGACGAGGAGTACCGTAGGCGTACGAGGTGTAGGATAACCCGAATCCGAAAGGATACACAGGCGCGTTTTCTTCCAGAATATAACTCCGGTTGCGGCTGGGTTTGCGGCTATAGTAGGCGGGCAGTTCTCCCACTGATTTCGGGAAGGTGATGGAGAGTTTTCCGGAGGGATTGTTCTTCCCGAATAGGGTGTTGGCCAGAGCGGTTCCGGTTGCCTGTCCCAGATAAAAGGCCTGAATAATGGCGGGAATATGCTGTGCCACCAACGGGAATACGAGCGGACGGCTTCCGAACATCACCGCCACGATGGGTTTTCCGGTTTTGAGGAGTTCCTGCACCAATTCGTTCTGGAGTCCGGGCAGGGTCAGATCGGTGCGGTCGCCCCGGTGGTCTTCTCCCCAGCCTTCGCGGCCAAATGACTCGTGCTCACCCAGAGCCAGCAGCACAACATCGCTTTTCAGGGCCGTCGCTACCGCTTCTTTGATGAGCATCCGGTCGTTTTCTTCTGAGTTGGGTACGGGTACCCGGTTGCCCCAAAAGGTGCCTTCGTCTGTGGAAATTTTGCAGCCTTCGGCGTACAGTACCTCAAATTGTCCACGTGCAAATTGAGTAATGCCCTCCAGAACATCAACGCCTACGCGGGGTTCAGCGGTGTAGCCTCCAAAATGTACCCCCTTGGCCAGCGGCCCGATCACGGCCATTTTTTTCATCTGGCTGATGTCGAGGGGAAGCGTGTTGTTCTGGTTTTTGAGGAGCACCAACGATTTTTCAGCCGCTTCGAGCGCCAGTGCCTTATGAGCTGCGTTATTGGTTACCCGGTTCATGGCGTTCGCATCGGCAAGCGGCCGGTCAAAGAGCCCCATGGAGGCTTTAAAGTTCAGTACCTGCCGGACGGCGTTGTCCAGCTCTTCCAGTTTAATGGTGCCTGCCCGTACCTGTGCCGGGAGGGTTTCGTAGGTTCCGTTTTGTCCCTGCAGGTCCACGGGGATATGGAGCCGGAGAGCCAGCGCGGCGGCCTCCTCAGGGGTGGATACTAGAGCATGAAGGCGGGCCAGTTCGTCAATGGCGTTCTGGTCGGAGGTGATGTGTCCCGTGAAACCCAGGATGCCCCGCAGCACGTCGTTCAAAAGCCAGGAGTTGGCATGGTTGGGGATGCCTTCCATTTCGTTGTACGAGGGCATCAGACTGACGGGGTGTGCCGTCTTTATTACTTGTTCAAAAGGGTACAGATGCTCGTTTATCAGATCGTAGCGGGAGATGTTGATGGGGGCAGTGTTGCGGCCTCCTTCGGGTTGTCCGTGCCCCACAAAATGTTTGACGGTGGCGGCTACGTGTTGCGCATCGGGCGAACTGCTGCGTCCTTGAAATCCGTTCACTGCCGCGGTGCCCATGGCGGCCACCAGATAGGCATCTTCCGAGTACATTTCTTCGGTCCGGCCAAACCGGGGTTCCCTTGCCAAATCGAGGACCGGAGAGAATAGCTGACGTACACCCCGGGCGCTCGCCTCTAATGCGGTGGCCGAAAAGATTCGTTCGGCCATCAGGGTGTCCCAGGAACATCCTAAGGCAATGGCCTGCGGGAAGGAAGTAGCGCCCCGCGACATGAATCCGTGCAGTCCTTCGCCGATAAACAGAATGGGGATGCCGGCTCCGTTGGCCACACTGAATTGTTGCAGTTGATTGCCCACCTTGACATAGGTCTCGGGCTCCATGTTGATATCCAGATTGAGTCCGCCGATGCCGTTGGGGAAGGCCTGCTTCAGCTTCTCGGCCGAAAGATTTCCTTCGGCGTCCATAAACTGCCGTACGTTCGAAAATGCACGGATTTGCAGTTGCATGGCTTTTTGTTCCAGCGTCATGCTTTTGATCAGGCTTTCTACTCTGATGGATGTTGCTGAGTTCATGGATTGATTGTTTTGTGCCTGCAGAACCAGGCCGCTCAGGTGGATGAATAGTATGAGGAACAGTATGATGAATCGGCGAGCCATAATGGGTTATTTAATGAGTATGTCCTTGGGATGATTGTCCGAAACTCTTTTCATATTCAATAACATGATGTCGTGATTTGAATCGGTCCAGCTCCACGACTGAGCGCCGGCGTAGCCTCTCTTGTACAGTTCTTCGTGTAAGTCCTGCGCCGGAACCCCAAAGGTGGTTTTGGGGTGAAATTCACCCACAACCAGAGGTTTGTCCAGTTTCCAGAAGGAGGCATCGTAGTGAAACGGGGAGCGTATTTCCTTGGCCCAATCGTAATAATGCACGGTGTAAAAATCCAGAGTGCCTTTCTTGTCACCGCCAGCCTCAATGAGCCGCTTGTCGGTGTAGTAGTTTTTATTCCCTTCGCCAACATCGGTGGCGGCAAAGAAACTCCAGGACCCATTGGTGACCAGCGCCGCTTTGTCGGTGCGGTGGATGGCGCCGGTACAGAGATTGATAAATCGCTGGATGGCGGCCATGGGCACATGGTAGTTGAAATCCCATCCAAACTCATCGCTCATGCCTTCGGGTTCGTTAAAGATTTCCCAGCACAGGATGCCCGGGTGTCCTTTGAGTCGTTTGACCATGGGAATCAATGCGTTATTTACATAGCTCATGGTGGCTTCCCGGTTTACCAACAAATTCTTGGCTCTGCCTGTTACCACTTCTCCGTTCTTGATGCGCAGCATATCGAACGACCACAGACAAAGCACCAACCCAACTTTGTGCTTTGCGGCGGCGTCACACATTGCTTCCATATCTTCTATGGTTCCCTCTCCGGGGCCGGTGACGGCGCTGTTGTCGCTGTTAAAGGCAGGGGTATTCGCTCCGGTGGTATGCAGCCAGATTCTTACGGAGTTGCCTCCGTTTTTGGCTACTTCGGCAAAGATTTTTTCAAAGTCGCTGATGCTGCTCCTTTTCTTTACCCCCAAATCGTTTCCGAACGATACCCAGGCTACATTAGTGCCGTTCAGGAAAATCTTCTGGTTCAGAAACGTAATGCGGTTGTCCTGCGCTTGCGCATCGAGAATCAAGGCTTGATAGGTGTTGGAGGCTTTGCATTCAATGACAGGGGTTTCTAAAACATCCTTCCGGTCAATTTGTGCTTGGACGACCACTGTTTCACCGGGCATCAGGTGCATGTAGTTGTTGTTCCACAAAGTGGGGAGCAGCTCCCGGCCGGAGACCTTTCCCTTTAGTTTCATCACCGTCATAAATGTAGGGTGTTTCCCTGAATTGGTGAGCGTCACCCGGTAGGTGATGCGTTCCCCCGAAACGGAGGTGCTCACGGACCCGGAGAGTGTCGTTTGGGGCAAGGTACTGAGACCGGAGAAATCATTCTCTGAATGGATCCAGTACCGTTGATTAGAAAGCACGTCCCCTTTCTGATTCTTGGTAGTAAGGACCAAAAAGCAGAGTTCATTCACTCCGGGCACTGTCCAGCCAGTATGGGTGACATCGAACGCCTCCAAGGTCATCGTGGTGTCTCGGCTCCAGATAACTTGGGACGATTCGTTGTACAAACGGGCGTTGAGGATAGCCGCCGGGACGGGCTTATGGGTTTTATTACTTACATCAACCGACATGGTTTGCCGGTTCCACTGTATGTGTATGGGTTCTCCCGTTTTTTGAACGGCATAATATCCGGCGTGCGGTTGCAGATACCAGTCGTAGATTTGCCACAAGATACTGGGCCAGGAAGAATTAGTTTTCCACAGACAGAATCCTCCGGCTCCTTCCCCCATGCCGAACCCAATGGCTTCGGTAGCTGCAAGATATATTTCGGAGTTGAGCCATTGGGCCTTTTCCAGATAATCTTTGACGCCTTGTGCCGAAGTAGAATCGGGAGCTCCGTAATACCGTCTCAGGATTTTGTCGTACGAGGAGAATTTCCGGACATCGTTGGTCCAGTCGAACGCGTCATGGTAGCCCCAGTCTTTGTTGAGGGGATAGAATCCGGCTTTCCAGGCTGTGCCTGTGCCCGGAGCAAACTTCAGAATACTTTCCAAAACCGGCACCCCCGTTGCGCCCACCTCGCTGCTAAATCCGGTGAGTTTTTTGTTCCCAAAATAGGCCGCCGGTTCCAGGGTGTGGTAGGGTCCGCCCCCGTGTAAGCCATCTCCGTCCGATTGTTTGAGGTAGTACCGGTCACCGCGACCGTCGTGGGCCGGCAATAAATGCTGCGTGATGAGCGCTTCTCGTGGGTTGACGCCTTCGTTTCCTCCGCACCACAGAAACAGGGAAGGATGGTTGCGTAATTTGAGGATCACATCGGTGGTTGCCTGGGCAAATAAACGTTCTTCGGGTCTGAACCCCGCGCGATTGCGCCAGGTGCCCCAGTAATCGTTCAGAAAATCCTGCCAGATGAGGATGCCCAGCTTGTCGGCGGCATCAAAGAATGCGGAGGGAGGAACTCCGGTGGGGCCCCACACCCGCAGCAGGTTCATATTCGCATTCCGGGTAAGTTCTATTTCCTGTTGGTAGCGTTGTGTTGTCCAGTTGAGCATCATATCTATGACCCAGTTGCCCCCCTTCAGAAACACCTCCTTCCCGTTGATTTTAAACCGCCGCTCCTGAGGGCCTATGAAGGTTTCCACGGAACGAATGCCCATGTGGGTCTGCACAGAGGAGGAATACCCGGCATCGGAAACCGCTTCGAGGGATATATCATACAGATAGGGCCTTCCGTAGCCTGCCGGCCACCAAAGGGAGGGTTGGTGTAGCCGCAACGCTGGTTCTTGTTCCCTGTTCAGTAAGAACTCCAGGGTGTCCCCGGCCCCCACCGAATAGGGTCTGGTGATGGTCGTGGTGCCCTTTTCGTCCCTGATGCGCAAAAATAGCGTACCCTTGTCGGCCTGACTCTTGTGGTTGATCAGGCTGGCTGAAACCGTTATATCGGCATAGCTGGTATCGGGCAGAGGCAAACGGGAGGTCACATACAGATGGGTGGCCTCCAGTGCATCCGTGGCCGAAAGATACACGTCTTCGGTAATCCCCATATCCCGGTCCCTCACCGGGGGCTGCCAGTCCCATCCCAGAGCATCCCACTTGGTGTAGTTCCTGCTGATGACCCCGTCACCCATATTGGTTCCCGGGTCGGCCAGTGCTTCCAGAGGTTCCGGAGCGGGCTCCCCGGGATAATCCGGGGGATAGATGGCGATGGCCAGATAGTTCTTCCCCTTATGGTTCAGGAGTTTGTCCACCCGGAAGCGAAACTGTCGTTCCATGCCCACCATCACCGAAGTGTCGGCCACTCTGCTCCCGTTTAACCATACTTCCGCCCGGTAGTTTATCTCCCCGAAGTTCAGCCACACCATCTTTCCTTCATAAGATTTTGGCACTTCGAACACCGTTCGGTACCAATAGGGATGTTTCCATGGATTAACCCCGGGAATATGGCTGAACTGCAAAAGGTTGTTCTTTGTGTTGAAGGCATCGTTACTGTCCGGGATAAGCCGGTTGTTTTGTCCCACCATGGGGTTGGGATACACCCCGTTTCGCACCAGGACGGTGAGCACAGTGGCGGGAACGGAGGTTCGATACCAATCGTTTGCTACATATTTCCCTGAAATACGGGCCCCGTCGTCCCCTGCCAGCACACTTGATTGTACCTGCCAGTCATGGCGCAGTAACAAGGCGTTCTGAGGCAGCCGTTCCATAGGGGTGTCGTCCACAACAAACCACCGCGATTTTCCAGACACATTCTTCCCGTCCTTTACGGCCACCACGCGCCATTCGTGTTTTCCAAAGGAAAGAGCAAAGGCCACATATCCGTTCTGAGGGTGCGGCACCGTTCCCATCAAATGTCCGTCTATCCAGATCTCGTACAGATCACAGGCCACCGTAGTCCAGGTGAGCTGGGGCATATTGTTGCGAAGCACCGCACCATTGGCCGGAGCAATGGGCTGAGGAGCATCCTGCACCCCAGACATGGCGGGAAGCGTACTGAGCGTCATGCTCAGCACTATGCACAGAAGAACGAAGCTATGTCTGAAGGATAATGGTGACATGAAGGGGGATTCTTTAGATTCTTGATTCTAGATTCATGATTTTTGATTCAAGATTCATGATTTTTGATTCTTGATTCTGGATTTTTGATTCTTGATTCTGGATTGTTGATTTTGACTCTGGACTCTGGACTCTGGACTCTGGAATTCTGAATCTCGAATCTTGAATCCCGAATCCCGAATCTCGAATTCTGAATCTGGAATCTGGAATCTGGAATCTTGAATCCTGAATCCTGAATCTATTTCGTTGCCGTTAAACGGAGCATCAAAACATCGTGTGCAGGCACAGTAGCAGTGAGTGCCTTGCCGGTGTTTCCGGCTCCGGTCTTTGTCCACAGATTCCTCAGAGAATATACCGTGGTGCCGGCGTTGAGGGTTCTTTTGGAAAGTGGATCAAAAATGATTTGTGTCTTCCAGTCAAAGGTTACCTTTCGGACGGTTTTGGCACGGTTCAGAAAGCAGATGGCCCAGTCGCCGTTGGAGAGGGGTTTGAGCCAGGTTTCCAAACTGTCGGACACTGCATGACGGAATCCCTGAACCCCCAAAGCGTCCTGATTAACCGCAATGGCTTCCTTGTTGGTCAGAATTTCCTTGGTTTGCGGGGACATTTTGGACATATCGTTGCCGGCAATCAGCGGGGCCGCCAGCATACACCACATGGAAAAATGTGCCCGGTCCTCGTTTGCTACCATTCCGTTGCCCACTTCGAGCATATCCGGGTCGTTCCAGTGTCCCGGACCCGCGTATTGACGCAAACCGTCCTGTTTGTCCAGAATACTCAGGACGCCCCACGAAGACCACGTTCCATGGTTCTGTACGCAGTCAAAACAGTTGTAAATATCACCGGTGGTGCGCCACAGGTGACCAATAGCCGGGCCCCAAATCCAGGGCTTGTTGTTGCCCCATTCACAAATGCTGAACACGATGGGTCTGCCCGCCTTATACAGGGCATCGCGCATGGTGGTGTACGATTGCTGGGCATTCTGTCCATCGGTGTTGCACCAGTCGAACTTAAGATAGTCCACGCCCCAACGGGCATACATGGTGGCATCCTGAGTTTCATAACCCTTGCTCCCGGGACGGCCAGCGCAGGTTTTGGTGCCGGCACACGAGTAAATGCCAAACTTCAGGCCTTTGGAGTGGACATAATCGGCCAGAGCCTTGATGCCGGAGGGGAAGCTTTTGGGGTCGGGGACAATAAATCCGAGGCTGTCGCGCGAAACCTGCCAGCAGTCGTCAATGACAATGTATTCATACCCGGCATCTTTCATGCCGCTCGATACCATATTGTCGGCGGCTTTGCGAATGATTTCTTCGTTGATGTTCCCGGCAAATTTATTCCAGGAGTTCCATCCCATGGGAGGGGTCATAGCCAGCTGTTCGAATTTCTGCGCCTGAAGATGCAGGGAGAATACGAGGCAAAGGAAAAGGAGGATGATCTGTTTCATTCGGATATAATTAATTTGTTAGTGGTTTCAAGGAGCTCAAATGTTCGCGAATTTGATTCATGTACGTTTGTGTTTGGAATACTTATGGGTTTCGTTTGAAGAATGTCTTGGAGGCAGGTCGTTATTTCCATACATCCCCGTGTGTTATGGTAGGGGCATTTCCAGAAACCGGCTTTGACCTGAGAGGTGTCCGCTACTCCGTTAGCCCCTATGAGCCAGTGCCATTCCCCGTTCTGGTGGTCCAGAAAACAGGTTTTGATATAGGTCCAAATAGCGACGGCCGTTTCCAGATAGGGTTCGCTTCCCGATTGCTGATACGCTCGGACCAGTCCCACCATGGCCTCGATCTGCACCCACCAATGCCGGTCGGTGTCGGTGTGTCCGGTAATCGTATTTGTTTCGTTGAGCACCCCGCCTTCGGGGGCCATGGCTTCGTTCAGAAAGGTCTGGGCCATGTGGAGCGAAAGGGTACCGATGCCTTGTTTTAGGGAGGGGTCGTCCAATGCTTCGGCTGCTTCCATCAGCAGCCACGAGGCCTCGATGTCGTGTCCGTAGGAGATGGTGTGGCTTTTGAGTTGCCACTGCCCATCGAAAAACAGGTTCAGATGTCCGTTTGGATTGATAAGATATTTGGGAAAGAGCTCTATGAGGTCCCTCAGTGATTGGCCCAAATGACGCGACGGGGCCACCTGATACAACGCCGTGTACGCCTCCAGTACATGCAGGTGGGTGTTCAGACTTTTTTTCTCGTTGAGGTCTTTGTCGCTCAGACGAACGTCCGGAATCTCCTTCCATTCTCTGCTGAGTGCTTCCCAATATCCTCCCTGATGCTTGTCCCTGGCGTGTTGTTCCAGTAGCCCAAACAGGGAGAGGGCCCTGTCCAGTACCTCTTTCTGTTTCGCGGCCTTATAGTATTCGGCGAATGCGTAAATAACAAAGGCTTGGGCGTACGTTTGCTTGCGGGTTTCGGTGGCCCTCCCGGAGTAGTCGGTTTTCCAGTAGTACCCGCCGCACGATTTATCCTCAAAGTGCGCGGTAAGGTATTCCCAGGCGCGTTGGGCCATGTCTTTGTATTGGTTATTCCCGGTGTGGTTGAATGCAGCGGAGAAGGACCACAGAATCCGGGCATTCAGAATAATGCCCTTGTCTTCCATTGGATCCGGAACGCCCCGGAAATCGGCAGCTCCATAAAAGCCTCCGTGAACCTTGTCGGGCATCCGGGTGCTCCAGAACGCCAATAGGCGGTGAAGTTCCCCGGTTAGTTCGGTCTGCAGTAACCATGCCGATGAAGTCGTCTCCATAAATGCTATGAATTAAAGGGGCGGTTGCTGTCAATCAGCTGGTTTATGTTTCGCACCGATGCTGCCGACCGGAAGCCATCGGGCGGTGTGTTAATAACGTAATCCGTGAGCTGTTCCACCGAAGAGGTGGCCACGTGCATCCGGGTGTCCGAAGAAGCGTAGTAAATAGATACTTTTCCTTGAGCATCGCAGATCCATCCGTTGGAGAACAATACATTCGACACATCGCCCACCCGTTCGGTATCGGTGGGGGCCATAAAATAACCACCGGGAATATGGGTGATTCGCCCGATATCGTGCAGGTCGGTCAGAAACATATAGAGCACATAACGCAGACCCGCCGCTGTGTTGCGGACGCCATGCGCCAGATGAAGCCAGCCTTTGGGCGTTTTGATGGGGGTGGGGCCCAATCCGTTTTTGAGTTCATATACCGTATGATACTTTTTGGGGTGTATGATGGTTTCCTGTTCCACCACGGGGTTTTGCATATCGGTCACATAGCCCAGGCCAATCCCGCCTCCGGCACCCACCTCGATAAAGCCGTCCTGAGGTCTGGTGTACAAAGCGTACTTTCCTTGCACAAACTCAGGGTGCAGCACCACATTTCTTTGCTGGCCCGTAGAGGAAATCAAATCCGGGAGCCGTTCCCAGTGGATGAGGTCGTGGCTTCGGATGATCCCGGCATGGGCAACAGCCATACTGGTATCTCCGGCAGGGGCCGAGGGATCTTTGCGCTCGGTGCAAAAGAGGCCGTACACCCATCCGTCCTCGTGTTCCGTAAGGCGCAGGTCATACACATTGATGTCCGGATCGCTGGTTTCCGGAAAGGAGAGGGGCCGATCCCAGAACGTAAAACGATCCACCCCGTTAGGGCTTTCGGCAATGGCAAAGAACGATTTCCGGTCGCATCCTTCCACTCGTGCTGCCAACAGATATTTCCCTTTCCACAAAATAGCACCCGCGTTAAAAACAGCGTTGATACCAATGCGTTCCATCAAATACGGATTGCGCTGAGGCGATAAGTCATACCGCCAGTGCAGCGGAACATGACTCGCGGTAAGGACGGGGTTCCGGTACCGGCAATAGATGCCGTTCCCCTGGTTTAGTGGCAGATTGGGCCTGCTGATGAGTTGCGTGTATTGCTCCTGCAAAGAGCTGAGTCTGTTTTGAAATGTTGCCATTGTGTTAAGCTTCGTTCAGTTTGTTCCACCAGGTTTTTTTCAGAATCACCAGGCATATAGCCGTGACCATCAGCGTCAGGATGAGCGGGATTTTTTGGAGCAGCACCAGATATATGGGAGCGAGAACCAAACAGGTCTGACCGATGATGCCGATAACGATATGAAACATATCCCGTTTAAAGTGGGAGTCGTTAATAAACGATGGGTCTTCGGCCACCACTTTATCGTGGATGGGTTTCCAGAATCCCCAAGGACGCACGGATTTGTAAAAGGACTTCAGCGTTTCCTCCTCGGTGGGAGGAGACAGGAACGTTCCGAGGATACATCCGGCCACCGAGATCAGCAAGATGAACGGGAAATAATAGAGGTCGATGGTGTCCGGGAACAACTGCGGAAAGATAAGCGCGGGAATAATCCCGGCGACCATGCCCCAAAAGAATCCGGAGCCGTTGAACCGCCACCAGTACCACTTCAGGATGTTTGAGGTAACGTAGCTTCCGTAGAGTGCCGACACAATCCACATCAGAATGGAATTCACATCGGTAGCGAATATTCCGAAGAAAATGCTGACCACCACTACGATCAATCCGGTGGCATAATTGGTGCGTTTTATGTTCCGGGGAGAGGCATCGGGCTTGTAGTATTTTAGGTAGATGTCGTTTACGATGTATGCCTGGGCGGCATTGAGGGTGCCGGCAAAAGTGCCCATGAATGCCGCCAGGAGTCCCGCCAGCATCAACCCCGTCAGTCCCACCGGGACAAACTGGCTGATGGCTGCTGGAAGGATCTGTTCAAAGTCGATTTTACCACCCACCGAAAGGTGCAACTGGTTATAGTACAGCAGGGCAAGCACCACGAACCCGGTGATCATCAAATATCTGACCGGCATCAGTACCAGAGAAACCAGTCCGCTCATCTTGGCCGCTTCTGCGGGCGATTTTGTGGCCAGCACTTTCTGCATGTCGTAATTAGGGGCAGGACCCGCCAGACTGACCAGCACTCCTTTAAACAGCATCATCATGAAAAAGATACTGAACAGCGAATAACCGTCCGAAGTGATTTTATCATTGACCTCATTGATGATGCCCGTCCAGTCGAGGTTGAGATGCCCTCCAAAGAAGGGATTCATCCATCCGTCCGGGACATTCAGGGGTTGGGAACTCAGGGCCACCATAGCAATAATGGCTATGATGATGGCCGAGACGGTCATGATGGCATATTGCGCCAGATCGGCCCATACAATGCCCGACATGCCGCCTAAAACCGCGTAGAATACCCCAAAAAGGGTGAAGGCGATGCCATAGATGTGGGGAATCATATAGACGGGAACGGCAAAGGGAATGTAGGGCTGGATGAGTTCCCACGGGATGAATATCTGTACAAATTTCCCGAGCCCGATAAATCCGTAGGCCAGAAATCCCAGACAATTAATGAGCGCAAAAACCACCACCACCGTGTGTGATCTTTTTCCGTCACGTCCGTTCCCAAAACGGGTACCTATCCACTCGGCACCTGTGGTTACATTCGACCTTCGGAGCCATGCGGAGAGAAAGACCATCAGAAATATCTGATTGAATACCGGCCATAGCCAGGGAATCCAGATGCTCTTTAGACCATAGACAAATCCGATGGTAACCAACCACATCGTGCCGGAAATATCAAACATTCCGGAGGCATTGGAAAGCCCCAGCAGGTACCAGGGAAGCTTGTTTCCCCCCAACAGGTAAGCAGATTTATTCTTTTGAGCTTTCTTGCGAAGATACAACCCAATAAAGACGGTAATGGCCAGATAACCAAGAATAATCAGCAGATCGAAAGTCCCGAGTTTCATCCCATAAATGTTAATCGGTACAATAGTATTCCTTATCTTTAGCCACAGCAAATACTAATCTGTCATTTTTTGATATAAATTCAACTTTTTGCTCCTTATGACCCCGTTTTCTGAGTTTGTCCGACGCGAAGCAACGCCACTCACCCCAGGAGACTGTCTGTTGGTTTTCGACAGAAGGAAAGATCATTTTGATTTCCCGGTTCACTACCACCCTGAATATGAGTTGAATTTTATTGCCCGTGCAGCCAATGCGCAACGCATTGTGGGCGATCATGAGCAAGCCATCGAAGATTGGGAGTTGGTGCTGGTGGGTCCCGATGTACCGCATTGTTGGGCTCAGGGCACTTGTACCAATAAAGACATCCACGAAATTACCATCCAGTTTCACCGCGATTTATTCCACGAATCCTTGTTGTCGCGGAATGTTATGCGCCCAGTAAAGGAATTGCTGGCCCGTTCGGCGTGTGGCATTGCCTTCCTCCCCGAAACAGTGCGAAGCCTCCGCCCAAAGCTGGAATCCATGGCACACTTGCAGGGACTGGATTCATGGCTGGCTCTGGTGTCCCTGCTTTCCGATTTATCGTTGGCTCCCGGCCAGCAGGTGCTCACTTCCCCGGGCATCCGGGAAGCCGACCTTCTGTTTGGAGCAAAGATGCAGAAGGTAAACGAATACATCCGGAATAATTTCCACAGGAAGCTCCCGGTAAAAGAGGTGGCCGATTTGCTGGTTATGTCCGAAGTATCCTTCAGTCGGTTCATCAAATTGCGCACAGGACAAACCTTTGTGGAGTATCTGAATACTTTGCGCATTGGCTTTGCCACCCGGTATCTGATTGAGGATCATTTAAGTGTTTCGGAGGTTGCTTATCGCTGTGGATTCAATAATTTGGCCAACTTTAACCGCATTTTTAAGAAGATAAGACGTTGCACCCCCTCAGAGTACCGCACCATATTCCCGGGGATAAAGAGGGTTCATTAACCTAACAATTCCAACGTCTCACCCCTTCACCCGTGCTTCGAGCTGGCGCCAGAAGGTGTCTTCGGCCATTGCTTCGGGGGAGGTGTCCACGGTGTCGCTGCGGTGGCTCTGAAGATAACAGATGCGCCGCTCCAGGAGGTCCAACGAGCTCTGTGATGTGCCGGGATATTCAGTGGGAATCATGTCCCGGAACTGCTCCAGCGACTGGAACACATCCTGACTTGCCAGCCACAACGCAAAAGCATCGGGTGTCAGCGTCCTCGGATCAACCGCAGTGGAAAGAGCCATGTCCATCAAAACGGCTTCGGCACCACTGGCCGAAGTTTTCCGGGAGCTGCGAATTTTTGAGGAAATCCACAGAGCCACGAGGGTAATCAGGATGACAACAATCAAGAAATCCATATCAGGGAAGTGTTATCCAGAAATTTTTGTCGACCTCGCCCATAAATATCACGTTCAGCGAAGTTACCATTTCTTGCACTCTTCCGACGCATCCATGGAACATTTTAGATATTTGCTTTTCCCATAAAGCATAACGGAAAGGCCATAAGATACGTTTCCCTGTCTGGGAGACAGGGGATAACAGCCGGGAAAAATTTTCCACCCCGAAGGTTGTGGTATGACAAAATAATGTACTTTTGAAAAGTCCGGCTGAATCACAGCACGTAAAACCTATCAATATGAACTACCTGTTTCGCGAACTGCCTCCAATCACTCTGCTGATTGCGCTCCTTAATGAGTACTTTAATCTTGACAACCTCCTGATCACCTTTTGTGTTGCATTATTGATCGTAGGGGCTTATGCTGCCTGGAGCCTTCTTCGGAATTACAAACAGATCCGTTTGTCGATCAGGCCTGCCAGACGGCTTCACTTTTGGGAGTGGGTTCTTATGGGTGTTGTGACCGTTGTAACGCTAGGTTTTTGGTTCTTCATAAACAAGGAGCCAGCGCCTGAGTTCAGAAAAGTGGAAACCATCGTGCGTCTTTTTGCGTATGTCTGTATATGTGCAAACTTAGTGGTAATGATTTTTATTGGGTTCAACAATCGTCTGGGCAAATACCTGAATGCACACGTATTTCTGGAGTCCGGATTCAAGAGAGATTTCATGCACAAGACATACCCGTGGGATCACTTCACAGCATTTAAAGTGCTGCCACAGGAACAGGCCATTGTGCTGGAGTTTCGCAACGGAGAGAAGCTGCCTTTGAAAATCCACAAGAAAGTATTTGACGACCAACTCCCGGCCATGGAAATATTTCTTCGAAGCAAGATTGTCTCTATGAGCATCTGAAGTCAGGATTGTGGTCTACCAACAGCACCATCCTGACTCTTTATATAAGCAAAAGAGACATCGAGAAATGAAAAGTCCCTGGGGAGGAGGGGAGACTGGCTTCCTTCCCAGGGACTCAGTGAAAGAGTGAACACGGACAACTACCAGACCATTCCAACAGATGGTACCAAAGATGAGACGAATCTACCGGAACTGATCAACAAGTAAAGAATTACACCTAATTAATTATACCATGAAAAAAAAATACATCATTACTATAGCAATAATATGCCTGTTCAACGCGTGTAGCATGAAAGAAGCACACGAAAAGATCAAATTCTCGGAGGGAAAAACATTATTTGCCACCAAGATTCCAACGAATGCATTACTGGCCCCCGATTTTGTAACTACCAAAGGAGATCATTTTATTGTTTCCAGCTCTTCAACGGACACCGTATTGTATGTATATTCCACTCCCGAATTGAACATTGAACACAAAACAGGAACAAAAGGCAAAGGGCCTGGAGAAATAAACGCATTCCCCATGTTTTGTGAGGCCTCTAATAGTAAGTATCTGTATATATGGGGATATAGCCCTGTCAAAATCAAAAAAATTCAAATAGAACGAGGGGGAAGCTTAATTCCCAAAGAAGACTTAAATCTGGATAAATATGAGAATTTCAACTGTATGAACATCGTTCAGGACTCTCTCTTAATATATTATTCTCCGGATGAATTGACCATAAAGAAATTTGACCTGAAAAACGGGAAACACCTAAACGAAATAAAGCTACAAAAAGATGACCACCCGGAATCTTTCTTCTATTCCAACAGAGGGAACATCATTGCCAATAACTCCTGCATTGTTTATGCTTATGTATTTAAGAAACAGATAGATATATACGATTTGAAAACGCTTAAACTGAAAAAAAGATTAACGGGAGATGGCAACCAGAATATTGTTATCGGAGATTTTGGCAACAGCGTATATTATTACACCAATATTGTTTCCGGGAAAAACTATTTTTATGCTGTCTGCCAAGGCAGAAGTAATTCCGACTATGAAAAGAGCCTGAATGAAATTGAAGTTTTTGATTATGATGGCAAACCTGTCAAAAAGTTTTTATTGGACCCCTCACCTGGCATTATTGCTATTGACGAAAAAAACCAGATGATTTATGGATACAATCATCGTTTTGAGAATTACTTCCTCAAATACGATATGGGTGCCTTTCCCTAGAAGAGGTTATGAAAGGAATTTCCCCGGTTAGCCCATTAATTTGTTTCCAAAATGCATTATATTTGCTGAATAATAGAAACAAAAGCGGGTGAGTTTTATAGAATTCAGAGAAAGGATGTTTGATCTGGCATGCTTTAATATCCATCAGATATATGCGTGGCAGCCCGGTTTTGACCGCAATAACCTGACCCGATGGGTAAAATATGGCTACCTAACCCGTTTAAGGCAGGGCTATTATACATTTCCTGAGTACAAGAGCAAGCAGGATTATTCCTTCTATTTTGCCAATCGCATCTATCGCCCCTCCTACATTAGTCTCCATTCGGCTTTGGCATTTTATGGAATGATACCGGAAGCAGTGTTGCAGACAACGAGTATTACAACGCTCAAAACGGCTACTTTTAACAATGACTTTGGGGAGTACTCCTATAAGAATGTCAAAGAAACTCTGATGTTTGGGTATGAATTTAAGCCAATAGCCGATGGCCGAACCATTCAATTTGCATCGCCCGAGAAGGCCCTGCTCGATCTGCTGTACCTATACCCATTCTACAACAGTGAGCAGGAATTGGAGGAATTGCGTCTCGATGAGCATTATTTGTATGCCGACCTAAATAAAGATTTGCTGATGGACTATTCCGCCAGATTTCAAAGCAAAGCACTCGAGCGTCGGGTCGCCACACTCTTCAAAACCTACGCGTTATGATACAGATAGCGCATATATGGAATTATTTTCCGCCTAAGATACGGGATCATTCCATTTCTGATAAGCATATGTTGAAAGAGTACATCCAACTGATGCTCTTAGACCATCTTTCTTCCTCTCCGTATATCCGAAAGATGACATTTATCGGTGGGACCTACCTGCGTTTGGGAAAGGGGATTGACCGTTTTTCCGAGGATCTGGATTTCGACTGCAAAGAACTGTCAAAAGAAGAATTTACCGAGATGACCCATGGAGTCATCCTGTTTCTGGAACGATCGGGGATGCGTGTAGAAGCCCGGGACAAAGACAATACAAAGTTAACGGCGTTTAGACGGAATATCCATTTCCCTGAACTGTTGTCCGATCTGGGGTTAAGTGGGCATAAAGAAGAACGGTTTCTGATAAAGATCGAAAGTCAGGATCAGGGAATCGGGTATCAGCCTGTGATGGTGAACATCAAAGGATGCGGATTCTTTTTCCCGTTTTCCGTCCCTCCGGACGACGTTTTATGCAGCATGAAAATTGCTGCCATGCTCGCCCGGTCAAAAGGCCGTGATTTTTATGACCTGATGTTTTTGCTGGCTCAGTCCAAACCGGATTATGATTTTCTGTCGAAACGTTGCGGGATCCATAATTTGCAAGAGTTCAAACAGGCAACAGCCGAACTCCTTAAAACCGTTGATTTGAAGAAGAAGCAAAAGGATTTTGAACATCTTCTTTTCAACAAGGCCAATAGCGAGAAGATTTTACGGTTTGGGGATTTTATGAACTCGCTATGAAATCTTTTGTTCTGTTGGTTCTCATTGTATCGTTAGCTGGTTGCGGGTTCGGAAGAAATTCAAGTAAAGTTCGTTTCGCCAAGGCTTGCGACATCGAATTCCCTTCGGATATTAAGATGGTTCAGGATGACATGCAAAGCAACGGGCCAGACTTTTCCTTGTTCTATGACCTCAAGCTGGATGAGGAATCTTGTGCCGCTCTGACCAGGAGTATCCGGAGTTCAGCCTATTATAGCCGCGATACGGCCATGACTTTGGTTAATACGACGGCGACGGTACAGATGTGGGAGCCGGCTTATATGGACACCTTGGGGATGAAAGCACTTTGGATGAAAACGCTCACCGGGTACCGATTCAAAAGCCAGGTGAAAGACGGGCATGAGTTCACTGCAGAAATTGACACCCTGAAAATGACTGCAGCATTCCGTGAGGGCTTAGACTAATCCTATCGCGAAGTTCTCCTGACCCGGGTTTGGTGAGGTCCATGCCATCGCCACAATGTTTCAGGGCTTCAGCAATGCTTCAGGAACGCCCCCAAACTGCTCATTGAGCCGGATGGCTTCCTTTTTGAAGATGCTGATGACGCTGCCGTGCCGGGGATGAAAGTTCTTGGTGAAAGACTCCGGAGTCTGAGTGAATGCATACAGGTCCGTGCTTCGCTGAAACTCATACCGCCCGCTGGAATAAAGATCGTACATAAGAATGTAGGTGGCAGAATTGTTCAGCTTAAACACGCTGGAGCCCTCCACATGGGTACGGGTTCCGTGGTACACATCCAGATAGTCAAAATGCTCCGTCCAGGGGCCCTGCAGGCTCTTGGACGTGGCCTGTTTGATGCCGTTCTCTATCTCCCGCCCATTCTCGTCCTTGGTGTTGCCCTTGAAGAAGAAGTGATAAGTACCGTCCTTGTAGATGATGTCACCGTCAATAGCCCCATGTTTGGGACGAAACATAAGGACAGGCTCGTTCTCAAATCCGGTAAAATCACTGTTGGCATAAGCTGAATAGAAATCCAGCTTTTCATCTTCCTTGAATTTCACGGTGAAATACACCAGATACTTCCCTGCCGCTGGGTCATAAATGGTCTGGGGCGCCCAAACCCACTGGACATTGGCAAACTTCTGCGGATAGTCCCGGGCCAGATCCACAATGCCGTGCTGCCACTGAATCAGGTCTTTGGATTTCAGCATGGTGATCCCAGGATTCGGGCCCCAGCCGTTCTTGGCTGTGGACATATCGGTGGCTACGATGAAGAAGGTGCTCCCATCCTCCCCGCGCAGCAGGAACGGATCACGGATGCCTCCGGTTTGGGAGATATCCGCAGAATTGAGAATCGGTTTGTTGTTGTTGAGCGCCACCCAGTTAATGGCATCCGCACTGACGGCAAACCTCAGCTGTTCCTCCATACCCCGGTTCTCTGCTGCCCCTTCGAAATAAGCAAACAGATAACCATCGTAGGCTGGCTCGCCGCGCATGGTAGACGCATCGGGATTCTTCGTGGCTTCGGCCACACCAGCCCAGTACTGCTCCAGCCTACGGGCCTCCTCACGGGTAAGATGAATCACCGTACCGTGCTTGGGCGATGACAGATTGGTGGTCTTCATCACCCCCTCGTTGAAACGGCCCAGATGAGTGAATTGTTCAAAATCGGTAGTTTCGGCAAATCCAAAGTTATGTGGCCGAATGCTGAAAATATCGTACATCAGCACCCATTTGTCTTCGCCAATCCGCTTCCACACATTGGGCGCCTCACAAGACCCCTTTTCAAAATCCACCCATCGGTCCTCATACACATAGCCACTGTTGATATTGTCGGACTTAGCCATACGGATGCCAGCGGTCCCGTCCTGGGCGACATACATCATGCAGTAGCGGCCATCGGGCAACAGGGTGATATCTGCATCGAGCACCTGAACCTCGGGATTGGGGTATTCAAACAGGATGCGGGGCTCTGAGACCAGACGTGTAAAGTCATTATCGGTGTACGCATAATACAATTTGGTCTTGCCATGTCCCAGACGCATGGTGAAGTAGAGCATCATCCTCTTCTCCACTGGATCATATATCGTTTGCGGAGCCCAGGCGCAGCCTACATCCAGATGCGGAAAGGCATCCTGAATAATGACATTGCTGCGGGTCCAGTGGATGAGATCGAAGGATTTCATCAGCACGAAACCCCGGTTGTTGCCCCAGTCATAGGCTTCCTGAGGCCGCTCCCATTGGGTAGTGCGATATCCCTTTTCACGCGCGTAGATATGCAGGTCTGTCATGGCTACGTAAAACGCTCCATCAGGCCCGCGGGTGATGTGCGGGTCACGGATGCCCTTCTGGGTGGCAATGGTATCCCCGGCAATCACCGGAGCCCCCCCGTGGACATCGGTGAAGGTGTACCCATCGTAACTGAGGGCCATATGCAAGCTGTGGGTATCATCCTTGAAGTACACAAAAAGATACGCACCCATATCCTTCTCAGAAACCTTCCGGGCATTTCTCTGCGCCTGGGCCGCGGCAAACTGTCCGCACAAAATCAATAAAACAAATAGTAATCTCACAAAAATTGAATTATGCACCGCAACAATGCTTGAATTTTTTACCGCTCCCGCAGGGGCACGGATCGTTCCGGCCCGCTGTTTTCTGGCTCCTGACAGGGTCCTGAAAATAAGGCGATGGCTCATCATTCAAGGGCATCATGTGCTTGCGCTCTTCTTCAAACAATACTCGCGGAGTGTGGCCTTTCAACGACCAGCGAGGCATATTGTTTTGAGCCTCCACGACCATCTGGCCCATTTTGTTGATATCATCGATATCCGATACTTCCATCTCTCTAAGCAAGAATTGCATCAGTTCTCCCAAGGGCACCTCATTCATCGTCATCAAAAAGGTCATCATCGTCAGATTGACGGAAACATGAGAGGGCATGCCCTTCCTGACCCAAAAATGCATCAGCGACATCAACTCAGGAAAATCAAAAATATCGCCTGAATCCCCGAACCTGCGGATTTCCTCCAGCGTGAATGGATAGTAGTCCAGATCGCGCCGCTTCCGGATTTCATCACTGAGCTCCATAGGCGACCAAACCAGATGAGAAGCGAAGAAATACTGATCCCTCTTCTTGTCAAACGGCTCAATTGCAAAGGCGATCCTGTCCCGGCAATACCTCCAGCCCAAAAAATCATATTCCGTACACTTCTCCCCGGAATAATGCGCGAATTTGCTCATGAGTTCCCGAAGTCCCAGAACACCATAACCGCGCATAATTCCACAGAGAAGCACTTCCCGCTCGTTCCACTGAAGCAGTTTAGGGTCCCGAACCATGGCATCCACATGAGGCTTCAGGGCCTCGAAGAAATCGTTGGGAAGATAGTGAACCGGGATGGGGCTGTCGCCTTGACGCGCCTCGCAAATTAGTCCTCTCTTACTCAAAAAGAAGTGATCACCCGTGTCGGGCTGGTACACCTTGCTGCCCGCGCGGACCATCCGCTGCAATTCCCGGATAGCAGACAGGGGCAGCCTGTCCACCAAAAACTCGGGATGCGCTAAAATGTGGTACGAAATACAGGAGGCCAAAATGGTTTTGTTCCATGACCGGGAATGTTTGAACCCAAAATCACTGCAAAAGTCTATCAACTCTTCCTTTTTCAGGTTTTTTGTCAGAATCACCGTCAGGGTCTGGGTATTGCCGGCAGAGGTCACGTGCTTTGGAATCAATTTCATCATCAATGGATACTTGGACACCAACAAAGGTAGAATAGTCTTGGTCATTTACAATACAAGATTGTCCGGAAAATGCTGGCGGTCTCTGTGGGCATCAGAATCTAATCTGATGGATGCCTTCCAGCAAGAGGAGCAGAATCAGCAACCCGAAATATGGCAACGCAAGCCACAGCCCAAGCATCTGAACCAGAGGAACAGGAATCAGAAAGGCAGGAGTAATCAGTATCTGCAGCACTCCTGTCAGATGATACCAAGCCCGGTAACGAAACCGGTGCAACAAAAGCCCTGCTCCAAAAAAAGCACCATTGGCACTCATTAAAATGAGACTGAGGGAATGAAGATGGCGCACATAAGAATGGGGATGGAATCCCTCAGCAATATCCAGGAAAGCGCTCAGGGGGAGCAAAATAAGAATGATGAGTGAAGATATCTGCAAAAGCCGGTTATGATAATACTTGCTCAGCATGAAGAAACCCAGATAAAAAAACACCCCGGTCATGATGTAAACTCCGGCAAAATACAGCCTGAGTCCACCCAATGTGGACCCGAGTCCTAAAATGGAAAGGAAATCGGGCGGGATGACCTGAGCATAAAACAACCAATTGACCACAAAAACCATCCCGGCAATGAAGGATACGATCAACATGGTCAGAAGCATTCCCGAATCATCCGGTTTATCGGTCCGGGCAGGCTCGGGCAAGGGTGGAATCATATCCCAGCCGAGGGATTGGGCAATGAGCTTCAGAGTGGACATCCTGGGTATTACCTCTCCCGATTCAATCCTTTGAATAGTGCGGATATCCACATGACATGCATCCGAAAGATCCTTCTGCGTGAGTCCTTTCAGAACACGCATCTCTTGAATTTTTTGTCCCAACTGTGGCTGCTTCATGGCGGTTAATTTGCCCAAATGTAGTAAGGAATGGAACTGGAACACACAACAACACCAACCAATTTATACGGCATTCAAACGGCATTTCATTCTTTTGACACCGGAGCAAAGGCATGAAACTTTGTAACAGCCGTAACCGTTACCCCCATAACTGAAAGAAACCAAAATGAACCCCTATCACTGAACGAGCGACATAGTTGAACTGTAACGAATACAAAAATGGTTTCCCTACCGATTATCCTTTTGTTTGACGGAATAACGAAGTCATCCTCATATATGACTCATCAGGAGCCTACATCAAAAGCATCCACCTTGAGGCCGCCATTACGAACTTCGGGATTGCCTGGGGACATCTCTTTGCATTCACTTGCTGGAGCTCTTACAAAAGCCCTAAACAACATCTGATTTATGTGATGGATATGAACGGCCGAATCCTCAGAAGCTTCTTCCCATTCTCTCAAAAGGATCCGGGTCTTTTACAATCACCTAATGTTTTCACAGTAAAAAGGGGACCTGTTGTATGTCAACATCCCATATTCTGACATTATCTACTCCTTTGATAAGGAGCTCACGCTTAAGGGTAGCTACTATCTGGAAGTTCCGGTGAAGGAACGAGGTAAGGAACAAAACGGTTTCCGGACAGACGAGTTCAAAAAAGTGTTTTTTTCGTGGAATTCCACATTTTGTGTCACCTCGTTATCCCATTTTGGGTTTGGATACCAGTGGGGCATTCCGGATGATTTTCCCCACGAGAACTCATTGATATCCAACCTTAGCCGCAAGTATGCAAAAAGAATCCTGGGAGAATTCTTTGGGGCCCCGATGGTTCTGGTACAGGACTCAATACTGATTGAGCAAATTGATGCCACTGACATACTGAAAATTGTAAACTCCAACAGGGACTCTTTTGCCAGAATCTCCCCTGCTCATAACCAGATCATTTCCCGCATCAAGGAAGACGACAACCCGGTGGTGATTCTGCATACCATCAAAAAAATTGCTTTATTCATTGAACATTTTATATATTTGCTTTTTCAATAAAGCAAAATGGAACGACTAAAAGACCTATCAAAACGGAAAACCTCTTCGGTTAAATTCCAGTTCAAGCGCTCTCTCTTTGGGAAGATTGATTGGAATCAATCATTGATTGTGATTCTGGGACATCGCGGCTCCGGAAAAACGACAATGCTGCTCCAACGAAGCAACGAACTAAAAGACAAGGCTATATACCTCAGCCTGGACGATATGTATTTTGAGCAGAATCGGTTGGCATCGCTGGCAGACACTCTGTACGAGGAAGGATACCGGCATTTCCTGATAGATGAGATTCACCGGTATCCACACTGGTCAATAGATTTGAAGAATATGTACGACAACTACCCTGATATATCCATTGTTGCCACAGGGTCTTCGATACTGGAGGTCAACAAGGGTCAGGCCGACCTGTCCAGGAGAGCAGTGACATACTACCTTCCGGGGCTATCCTTCCGTGAATATCTGGAGCTGGAGTCAAAACAGACCTTCCCGGCACTTGCCCTCGACACTATCGTCCGTGAGCACCATGAAATCGCGCGGGAATTCTCCGAAAAGTTTGAATTAGAAAAAGCGTTCAGGCATTACTTGCAATTCGGATACTACCCCTTTTTCAGAGAGGGCACAAATGTTTATGGACAAAAGCTGCAGGAGACCCTCAACATTGTACTGGATGTGGACATCGCCTCATACGAAAACCTCTCCTATTCCACCGTTAGGAATATGAAAAAATTGTTGTACATCATCAGCCAATCCGTACCCTTCACCCCGAATATCTCCAAAATATCCCAACTGACAGACATGCCGCGGAACTCCATTTTGAAAATACTTGACCTCTTGTCGCAGGGAAGAATCATCTCTCTCCTCAGAGCAGAGACAAAAGGGATGAGTTACCTTCAAAAACCCGAAAAAATCTACCTGCAGAATCCCAATCTGGCATGGGTGCTCTCGGAGAACAAGCCCGATATCGGGAACCTGAGGGAAACATTCTTCCTTAGCCAGACAGAGGTCTCTCACCGCGTAACCTCATCCAAGTTCAGCGATTTTACCGTTGACAACACTTACACCTTCGAAATCGGAGGCCCATCCAAAACCCAAGAACAGATTCGGGGCGTTCCCAATGCATACATCGCCTCGGACGGAATCATTGGAGGATCTGGGCGCAGAATCCCGCTTTGGCTGTTCGGATTTCTTTATTAGCAGAATTTGCACGGATAATCGAGTTTTCCCAATTATGTGTGAAAATATTAAGACCATTACAGCTGTGTCAAAAGAAAATTAAGTTTGTAAACCCATCTGGCAATGTGTCCGATCATTAGGGGACCAAACTAGAAGTATAATTTAAAGAATAGCAATAATTAACCGCCACTTATTATGAAACACTTCCGTGCATTTATTATCCTGCTCATGATATGCGCCGGCGCATGTAAGCACGATAATGTATCTGTAAATGAGGCAAAGTATGTGATACATATTTCCGAAGAGGCATGCAAGGGCATTGGCGCTATCAGTGAGATAGTTGATTCCGTACGCTACGTTCCTCTGGGAACAAATCAGGATTGCTTCATTTCCAATGTTACCAGAATATTCTACCGAAAGGACCGCTACTATATACTGGACAGTCAGGCCGGCCGAGTGCTGGTATTCAGCAGCGACGGACGTTTTCTGTTTTAGAAGCTGTTTTGAAATTAGTCAAAGAATTCGTTAAGCGTGATCTGGAATTTGGACGGACATGAAACAGCCTCTAACTATCAGATAGTTTTTTTATGAAAATATTTGTTTAGTTGGTTGGTTGGTTGGTTGGTTGGTTATTGTATATTTGCTCGAAGAAATAACTTACAATTGATTTATAACCGAAAAATTCAAGCTAATAAGCCTTATCACCACCAGCAACACCAGCACCAACGGAAACAACTGTAACACAGAACAAATATTCTGTTTACAAACAAAGAACTCTATTTACGGAACGATGTCAAGCCTGAAAAGACAAATATGAGTGGTTCGATTTATTAACCAAGGGAAAACGGGGACAGGAGAAGCCATGCCGTCAACGCGCGCCGATCCTGCCCCGAACTCCCGTACACAGTAAAGGAGGCACGAATGTAAGAAAAATTTAAGTGATTTCTCGTTGACCAAGAAGAAACGAGAAAATTAATCGGCTCATACAGTGTCTTACATCAATTAATCCCAATGCGCATTATCTCCCTAACCCTTCTTGCATTCATTGTCTTTAGTTGCGGTTCCTCAGATAAGAGAGGCCTACTTAAGCAATCAGAAGCCTTGGTGTCCGAATGGTACGGCAAAGAGATTCGTATGGTGGAAAGCCTTCCATGCAGGGTACTGGGTAACGACACCCTTGCGGGAGATATGTTCTCCAAACCATGTAAAATCCTGGTGTATGTGGATTCTTCGGGATGTACCGCCTGTAGGTTACAGTTACTGGAATGGGGTGCATTGCTGGGGGAGATGAAACCAATCCAGGACAAAGTGAGCGTCCTGTTTGTGTTCCAGACTCCAAAGAGTGAAGAGCTGGATGAGTTGTTTCAACGTTATGGCGTCCGCTATCCGTATTTTCAGGATAAGGATGAAAAGCTAAAGAAGGTGAACGGGTTCCCGGAAGATATGAGTTCTCTGGTCTTCCTGCTGGACAAGGACAACCGGGTGGTTCTGGTGGGTAGCCCTATCGGGAATACAAAGTTGTGGCAGCTCTACCGGGAGCAGATCACCATTATTCTTGATTTACCGAAGGGCCTATGGCCTGAACAAAAAGCAGTTACAGATTAATAAACCTAATTTATTCAACAACCTTATTTTATTACGATCATGAAAAAAAGATTTTTGTTTTTGACGCTAGGAGCAACGCTAGTCACGGCTCTTGCTCTGAATGCTCTGAATGTAAGTATGAATCTTTCAGCCAACAATGTTGATAGATCAATCATGTTGGCCAATGTGGAAGCATTGGCAGCGGGAGAAAGCGGCGACCACTGGATTAGTGGATATCGCACGGGAACGACTACAATTAATGGTCAGACAATTCCATGCTGCTTGAAATCCGAATATCAGACAGATGCTTGTAATTATGGTGTAATTAATTGTATGAGAATTAAATAAACTGTTAAAATCAACACCAATTGCAGCGGGTTATCCGACATACATTCTTACCCGGGAGCCTATCGTCAAAATTTCGAAGGGAATCGGATCTGAGAGTTGCTCTTGTGATATAAAAAGTTGTGTCGGATAACCCTATTCTAATCCATCTCATTAATCTGCTTTTTATGAAAAGAACTATTCTATACACCCTACTTGTATGTCTGCTGATCGGATGTAATAACAATCGTTATGACAAAGATGGTATGCCGGTTTTCGGCATCAATATTCAGCAGGCTCAGAATGTTGACATATCCGAATATATTGACTCCGTGCAGTTCATCAAATTGCAAACGACAGCCGACAATGTGATGCAATATACCCGTAGAGCATTCTTTGTCAACGACAAAATTGTTGTTCTGGATGGTGACAGACAATTCGTAATTTTCGACAAACTTGGCAACTATCTCTACAAGATCAACAAACAAGGGCGTGGTCCAGAAGAATACCTGGCAATTGATCAAGGGCTCTGGGACCCCATTCATCAATATGTAATTATCTACGGAGGTAGCAAAGTGATGTATTACTCTTTGGACGGCCAGTTTGTAAAAGAAATAAACAAAATCAGAAACACTGCCCGTGATATAGTAAATCTCCCTAACGGACATTTTTTGTGCTACTCCTACGACTATCTTACCAGCAAAGTAGGCAAGGACGCATCCGGGTTGTGGGAGGTGGATGAGTCGGGGAACTTTATTACCAGTTATTTCCCACAGGAAAAGCTCTATCCCGTTTCATACAATTTGGATAATTCTTCCTTTGGAATATTGGACGATGGAACGATCTGCTTTAGAGACAACGTTTATGATAATGTGTACCATTTTAAAGACGGACAACTAATAAAATATCTGAACCACGAAGTTGAACATTACAGCCGATACCGGTTACCTGGAATAACCTATACGGAGGAACGATATATTAGCAGCGAAACCTCTCAGGAAAAAGGAAACTATATATTTACTCAATGGCACATTCATAACCCGCCAAAGACCGAAAACCCCAGAAATGCAACCTTCTACAGTATCTATTCCAAGAAAAAACAAAAGAATATCTTGGTTTATCCTCGGGATAACTTCTGGGCAAAACACAAAGTGGTTAAGCCCAATGGACTGGACTTCGTGGACAACAACCTTCCCAATGTCTTGCTTACGTCTCTCTCAGGCAATGCCATACTGGATTACTTGAATGATGAACAAGCTTCCCCGGAAATAAAAGCAAAATTGAAGCCTTTATTGGCGGGGATGGATGAATCACAGATATCTGAAATGAATTCGGTATTTCAATTATTATATGTCAAGTAGTCTTTGAATTGGCCCCTTAAATCGTCGGACAATGTATAAATAAGAATCTGGACATTTGTACGATTAATAGGGGGCTAAACCAGCGATCTGCAACGGGCAAATTATATGAATATGCTCTATCAGACAATCAGGGTTCGCTACCGCTAATCAATATAATTGGCACTGATTCGGATTGTCTTATTGGATTGGGTGAGCCAATGCGCCTCCTCAGCATGAAGGAGCAGATCAGCAAAAACTCTAAGAACAAGAATTTATCAAAACTGAGGGAATATGTGAACAAAATATCCTTTGATTCCAATCCTTGCTTGTTTTTTTACCAAATACTATAACCACAATCTGTCGCAACAGTTTAGAACCGCTGCCGGCGAACAGCAGTTCATGCAACCTCTGAATAGAGCGGTCGGGAAGAGGGATTATTCCCTGTGTTTTGTATCTTTACCGGTCAAACACAAACGCAGGGTTTCATGAACATACTTTTAATCGGATCGGGAGGAAGGGAACACGCTATTGCCTGGAAACTCAGGCAAAGCCCACTACTCGATAAGCTATATATCGCACCAGGAAATGCCGGCACTTCGCAGGTGGGCATCAATGTGCCCATCAAGGGGAACGACTTTGCAGCGTTAGGGGCTTTTGCTCTGGAAAACGGCATCTCTATGGTGGTGGTGGGCCCCGAGGAACCCTTGGTGAAGGGTATCCGGGACTATTTTCTCAACGATCCTGCCCTGAAATCCATCCCGGTCATTGGCCCAAGCCGCGAAGGAGCCCGGCTGGAGGGCAGCAAGGACTACGCCAAGGCATTCATGATGCGCCACAACATCCCTACCGCCCGTTACCAGAGTTTCACCAAGGACACCCTTGAGGCTGCCTGTGCCTTTTTGAAAACGCTGCAGGCTCCCTATGTTCTGAAAGCCGACGGGCTGGCCGCCGGGAAGGGGGTGCTGATAGTGCCTACCCTGGAAGAAGCCCAGGCGGAATTAGCCGAAATGTTCTCCGGCAAGTTTGGAGCAGCCGGAAACACTGTGGTTATTGAAGAATTCCTAGACGGCATAGAGCTGTCCGTGTTTGCCCTCACCGATGGGACAAACTACCTCATCCTGCCCGAAGCCAAGGACTACAAACGGGTAGGCGAAGGCAACACAGGCCTGAACACCGGCGGTATGGGGGCCGTCTCCCCGGTACCCTTTGCAGACAAAGCCTTCATGCAGAAAGTAGAAGACCGCATTGTGCGCCCCACCATCCAAGGGCTCAAGTCCGAAGGCATCGATTATATTGGGTTTGTGTTCTTTGGCCTGATTAACGTGCAGGGCGAACCCATGGTCATTGAATACAACGTCCGCATGGGCGACCCGGAAACCGAAGCAGTGATGCCCCGCCTGCAGAATGACCTGGTGGAACTGCTGCAGGCCACGGCCCGTGGGATACTCAACCAACACACCATCCGGACAGACCCCCGTTTTGCCACCACCATCATGCTGGTCTCCGGAGGATACCCCGGCGACTACGAAAAAGGCAAAGTCATCACCGGATGCGAACAAGTAAAAGATGCCCTGGTGTTTCATGCCGGCTCCGCACTTTCCGGCGATTCCGGGCCAGTGGTTACTGCCGGCGGACGGGTGATTGCCATCACGGCCTACGGGGATTCAATGAACGACGCGCTCCGCTGCGCCAACCAAAACGCTCCGCTGATCTGTTTTGAGGGCAGATACTACCGTACAGACATTGGCTTTGACCTGAAATAGACTGGCATGGTTTCCCTCCTGCGATCGAACCACCATGGGGTACCCGTCCTTACCCTCCTGATTCTGGGAATATTCGGGGCTATTCCCTGGGTGTTTCCTTCGCAGGAGACTGTCATGCCGGGAGGCAGCATGCCCCTGATGGAGGTGCTTTACCAGTCTCTGGGTTCCGGAGCATCCCTGTGGCAGGCCATCTCCATTGTCCTCACCATCGCTCAGGCGGCCCTGTTGATAGGGTGGAACCAAAAGTACGACATTCTTCCCAGGGTGTATTTTCTGCCAGGGTTCACTTATGTTTTGATCTCCTGCAGCCTTCCCTCCGTTCCCGAGATGGTTCCGGCAATGATTTTCGGATTCGTCTTGTCCTCCGCCCTCATCTACCTGATGGGCTCTCTCAGGCAGGAATTCTCATCCTTTCACGCCATCGGGGCCACCCTGTTGCTCACCCTCGCCAGCTTTCTGTATCTGTGGGGCATTGCCTACGTACTGGTAGTGTGGATCTTCCTGATGTACCTTCGCTCCTGGTCCTGGCGGGAAATGGTAGGGTCGCTGCTGGGCATCATCCTCCCTGTGTTCCTCACCATGAGCCTCCTGTACCTGTCTGAGGCCGACCTTACGGGCATAATTCAGGACATCTACACGGCCCACTGGATTCACACCGCATCAATCACCAACTGGCCTTTGTCTGTATGGGTCCTGCTGGGATTCATGGGGCTGCTGTTCCTGATTTCCTTTCCCACGCTGGCAGGCACCATGCAAACAGCCCGAAGCATCTCGCGCAAAGGGTTCTCGCTGATGACCACGGTGGCCGTTGTAACCATCGTACTGTTCCTGATCCTGCCCGGATACCATCCGGAACTTTACTGGATCCTTGCAATCCCTCTGGCCATGGTCTATGCCGGTCTTTTTTCCCTGATGCGCTCGCGCAAATGGGCCAACATATTGATCTTTACCTGGATCACACTGATTCTGTGGGTCCGCATCCACCTCATCTTCATATAATTCCCATGCACAGAGCCTTGACCATTGCTTTCTTGCTCCTGATATACCTCTCCCCCGCCCTACAGGCTCAGACGTTTGCAACTGCTCCCGAAAAGCCGAAGTTGATACTGTACATCATTGTTGAACAGATGCGTCAGGACTACCTGCCCCGATTTCAGGACAAGCTGGGAGCCGGGGGATTCCGGAGACTTCAGGAACAGGGCTTCTGGTGCCGGGATGCACGCTATACTTCAGCCCTTAATCAATCTGCTCCGGCCCACGCCACCCTCGCCACGGGTGTCTATCCCTCCTTCCACGGCATTGTGTCCGACTACTGGTATAACCGCACAAGCCGGAAATGGGAAGATGCCGTGGCCGATGAGAAAGAATCCACCGTGGGAGGCAGTTACGAAGCCGGCAGAGTTTCTCCCCGCCAGCTCACAGCAACCACCCTGGGAGATGAACTCCGTCTGAACACCAGAAAGTTGTCCCTGATTTACAGCATCGCCTGGGATGCGGCCCCAGCAGTGTTATCCGCCGGACATCACGCCAACGGCGCTTTCTGGATAGACGAACAAACCGGCAACTGGGTGACCAGCACCTTCTACAAAGAAATCCCCCTTGCATTCCTGCAGTCCTACAACCTCCGCCAAATCCCTGCTTCCCACGCATCCCGTACCTGGATGACCCGGTTCCCGACCCATACCTACGCCACCTGCTGGCCGGATCTAAACGCCTACGAGAAAGGTTTCGGCGGCCGGACCACCTTCCCTTACAACCTCCAGGAAATGCTCCGCAACAAGAGCCTGACCGACAAGATGGGCACCCTGAGAGCTACCCCCTTTGCCAACACCATCATCAAAGACATGGCGGTGGCCCTGCTGGAGCGGGAGCCCCTGGGCAAGGATGGCTACACGGATATGCTGACCATCACCTTTTCGGGCACAGAGCACATCGGCAGATTGTTCGGCCCCCAGTCTATCGAAATGGAAGATGCCTTCCTCTGGCTGGACCAGGATCTGGAACAGCTCTTTGCCTCCGTTGATGCGCAGGTGGGAATGGAGAATACTCTGGTGGTGCTCACCGCTACACACGGCATGGCCACCCCACCCGCCTACACGGGCGAGGACAGCAATGCCGCCGGGTACTTCAACACCAACAGTGCCATATCGCTGCTGCGCAGCTACCTGAATGCCCTGTATGGCGAAGGGGACTGGCTGACCGGATACCGCAACCGACAGGGATATCTGAATCGGGAACTCATCGAGAAATCGGGCAAATCCTTCGAGGCCGTTGCTCAGACTGCTGCAGCCTTCCTGAGCGAGTTCTCGGGCGTGTCCTCCGCCATCACCTCCAAACAACTGGCAGAATATCCGGCCGGCGGGCTGCTGATTCAACAACGCAACAGCTTTCATCCACTCCGCTCAGGAGACATTCTGGTCACCCTGGCGCCGGGATGGACTGAAAAGACCGAAAGAGTGTCAGAGTCTGACTCTCCTTACCCATACGATGTGCGGGTTCCCCTGTTCTGGATGGGGTGGAAAATACCCAGGGGCACCCACGGGGAGCCTGTGGATTTAACCGATGTGGCAACCACCGTGGCCGAGATGCTGCACATTCAGGCTCCGGGGGCTGCCAGCGGAAAAATCCTCCTCCCGCTGCTCCCATAAGTCGTAAACTTGTTTTAACTTTCGAAAAAATACTGTCATGTCAGTCCACACCAATGTCAAAAGAGTTACCACCCATGTTTTGAGTGAGATGAAGCTGCGCGGGGAGAAGATCTCCATGCTGACAGCCTACGATTTCTCTCTGGCCAAGATTGTGGATAGTGCAGGAATTGACGTGATCCTGGTGGGGGATTCGGCCTCGAATGTCATGGCCGGACACGAAACAACCCTCCCCATCACCCTGGACCAGATGATCTATCATGCCACCGCCGTCGTGCGCGCTGCCAAACGTTCGCTGGTAGTGGTGGACCTACCCTTTGGCACCTACCAGGGCAACTCCATCGAAGCCCTTTCATCGGCCATCCGCATCATGAAAGAAACCGGTGCCGGAGCTGTAAAAATCGAGGGCGGCAGAGAAATCAGCGAATCTGTCACCCGAATCCTAAGTGCCGGGGTGCCGGTGATGGGTCATCTGGGGCTTACCCCCCAGTCCATCCATAAGTTCGGGACCTATGTGGTACGCGCCCGGGAGGAAGAAGAAGCCAACCGCCTCAAGGAGGATGCCCTCTTGCTGGAATCGCTGGGTTGCTTTGGGATTGTGCTGGAAAAGATTCCGGCGTCCCTGGCTGGAGAAGTGGCCCGCTCTGTAAAGATCCCGGTGATAGGCATCGGTGCCGGCCCTCAGGTGGACGGCCAGGTGCTGGTGTTGCACGATATGCTGGGGCTCACCCGGGAGTTCTCCCCCCGTTTTCTGCGGCGCTACCTCAATTTGTACGAAGAGATTGAACAAGCAGTGAAACACTACATTGGGGATGTTCGGAGCGTTGACTTCCCTAACGAAAAGGAACAATATTAGGCTGTGCCCATGCAGGTTCTGTACGAAGACAACCACATCCTGATTGTCAACAAGGAAGTTGGCGAGATCGTCCAGCACGATACCACGGGAGACACACCGCTTGAGGAAACCCTCAAAAAGTATATCCGGGAAAAATACAACAAGCCGGGAGAGGTCTTTCTAGGCATCGTCCACAGAATTGACCGCCCTGTGAGCGGAATTGTGGTATTTGCCCGGACCTCCAAGGCCCTGGCCCGGCTCAACAGCATGATGGCTGGCCGGGAGATCGAGAAAACCTACTGGGCTGTGGTACGCCAGTTGCCCCCCCTGACAGAGGGAACTCTGGAGCACTATATAGAGCGCAACACCCAAAAGAACCGTTCGTACTGCTACCCGGCCCCCCGGGGTGAAGCCCGGAAAGCCGTGCTGCACTACAAGCTGATAGGCTCCTCGGACCGTTACCACCTGCTGGAAATTAAACTCGAAACGGGCCGGCACCACCAAATCCGCTGCCAGCTTGCAGCCATCGGGTCCCCCATTCGCGGAGACCTCAAGTACGGATATCCGCGTTCCAACCCGGGCGGAGGCATCAGCCTCCATGCCGCCCGCATCCGTTTTGAACACCCCGTGTCACACCAGATGATTGACCTGTTCGCCCCCCCGCCTCAGGACACCCTCTGGACAGCCTTTTCCAACGTACTTCATAACCCTTAAAACCAACTGATATGATCAAGACCTTCTGTCTGACCGCCCTCACCCTCCTGATGTTTCAAAGCCTGAACGCACAAAAACCAATGTCGGTGCAGGAATACATCAACACCTACCGGGGACTGGCCATCGAAGAAATGAAAAAAGCCGGCATTCCCGCCAGCATCACCATGGCCCAGGCCTTGCTGGAATCGAACAACGGAGGCAGCCGGCTGGCTGTGGAAGCCAACAACCACTTCGGCATTAAGTGCCAAGTCGAATGGACCGGGCCTTCCATCACCCACGATGACGATGCCAAGGGAGAATGTTTCCGCAAATACGACTCCCCCGAAGCCTCCTACAAAGACCATTCGGCCTTCCTGACCACCCGCAGCCGTTACGCCTTTCTGTTTGACTACCCGGTAACCGACTACAAGAGCTGGGCCAACGGTCTCAAGACTGCCGGATATGCCACCAATCCCCAATATGCCAATTCGCTGATCCGCATCATCGAGGAAAACTCCTTGCATCTGCTGGACAGCGAAGCCCTCGGGAATGCACCTGCCTCTGGTACCGCATCAGTGGCTGGTTCAGGCACGGTGGCTGCTCCTGCCACCACCCCCGGCATGGTGATTGACCTGGCGGACCCGAATGCCGGGTATGTGGTAGAAAAAATCAACGGGATTCGTGCCGTTCGGGCCAAAGATGGGGACACTTTTGCCACCGTTGCTGCCGCTTTGCGGAAGAAATCGCATGTGCTGGCTGGGTTCAACGAATTGCCCTTCGATGCCACCCTTAAGGAAGGACAGGTAGTGTATCTGTTCCCAAAGCACAAAAAGGCCAAGGGCACCGCTACCCATGTAGTACAGCAGGGCGAGTCCATGCACAGCATCTCGCAACAGTACGGAGTCAGGGTGCTTTCCTTGTACAAGCTCAACTTCATGGCCGATGATTATCAGGTCAAGGTGGGTGAACGCATCCATCTGAGATAGCCTGTCCGACTCAGCCATGTTCCGGCATCTTTCCATCAAGAACTACATCCTCATCGAGGAACTGGAGATTGACCTCACCTCCGGTCTCACCATCATCACAGGGGAGACTGGAGCGGGTAAATCCATCTTGCTGGGGGCACTGGGCTTGCTCACCGGACAAAGGGCTGACAGCAGCACCCTGCTGGACAAACAACTCAAGTGTGTGGTCGAAGGAATGTTCGCCATTGCGGGGAGCGGGCTGGAGGAGTTTTTTTCGTCCAACGATCTGGACTACGCCCCGGACACCATACTGCGACGTGAGATTAGCCCCGACGGACGCTCCCGCGCCTTTGTGAACGATTCCCCGGTGAACCTGAGCATCCTCCGGGAACTCGGGAGCCAACTCATAGACATCCATTCCCAACACCAGAATGTCTATCTGCAAACCCCGGCGTTCCAGATGCAGGTGCTGGATTTGTTTGCCGGCCAACAGGAAAAATGCGAAGATTACCGCCGAAACTTCTCGGAATACCGCCGCCTGAACGAACAACTCGAAGAGCTCTGCCGGCAGTCAGACGCCGCTCGTGAGGAGCTGGACTATGCCCGGTACCAGTTGGAGCAACTGGAAGCTGCCCGGTTGAAAGAAGGAGAGCAGGAAGCTCTGGAACAGGAACTGGAAGCCCTCACCCACGCCGAAGAAATCAAGGCAGCCCTGATGCAGGCCTCGGAACTATCCGGGGATGGAGAAGAGGTCGTTTCTGTAGTGATGCAACTGCGCTCCGGCATCAGTGCCCTGCACCGCATCGAGCCCCACTACCCCCGGGCCCGCGCCTACCGCGAACGACTGGAGAGCGTTTTGATAGAGCTGCGCGATGTGGCTGCCGACTGTGCCCGGCTCTCGGAAAGCACCGAATATGAACCGGGCCGCATCACCTTTATCCAGGAGCGGCTCAGCACCTTGTTCGCCTTACAGCAGAAATACAAAACCACATCGGTTGCCGGACTGTTGGCTCTGCGGGATCAGTGGGCCGAGAGAATTGAACAGGTAGAAGGCTTTGAGCAACGCATCATGCAGGCCCGGCTGGAGGCTGGGAACTGTCTGGAAGGCCTCACCCGGCTGGGCCGGGAGCTCTCTGAGGAACGCAGGGCGTGCATCACCCCCATTGAGGGACAGGTCCAGGGAATGCTGCGCCAACTGGGGATGCCCAACGGAAGGTTTGTCATCTCTTTTACTCAGAGACCGCTTCCTGGGCCTTCGGGTTTTGACGAAGTGCGGTTTCTGTTCTCGGCCAACAAACAGCAGCAACCCGATGAACTGGGCAAGGTTGCTTCAGGAGGGGAAATGTCCCGCCTGATGCTGAGCATCAAGGCCACCGTGGCGGAAAAGATGATACTGCCTACCATTATTTTCGACGAGATTGACTCGGGGGTATCCGGAGAGATTGCCAGCAAGATGGGCTCCATCCTGGCAGGAATGTCCGCATGGGCTCAGATCATCAACATCACCCACCTCCCCCAGGTTGCGGCCAAGGGACATCAGCACCTCAAAGTGTTTAAACGCCACGGAGAAAGGGCCACCCACACCTACATCACGGCGCTCGAAGGCCGGGAACGGCTGGAAGAAATTGCCCGGCTGCTCAGCGGCGAACAACTCACACAGGCCGCCATGGACAATGCCCGCGAACTACTGGGCCCGTCCGCTAAGGTCCAGCCTTAATCCCAGTAAACAACTCCTTCAGCCACACACTGCAGCAGCAACCTGACCACTTCGGGCGTATTGCGTTTGAGGGACAAGGGAGGAAGCTCCTCCGGAGAGAAAAAGCCGGCTCCAAGGGTTTCGTTGCTTCCCCGAAAGCACCCTCCGGTGGGGGTACACAGAACCACAATCTTGTAGAAATGGTGTTCCAAAGGAGGGAAATCGTGCCGGTTGGCATCCAGCACCGCCAACAACCTCACCGGGACGACTTCCAACCCGGTCTCTTCCTGAACCTCCTTAACGGCAACCGCCGATGGGGAATAGCCCACCTCCGCATATCCACCGGGGAGGGCCCAGCAACCATCCGAACGTTCCCGTGCCAGCAACAATCTTCCCTCATGCAGCACCACAGCACGCACATCAATCTTTGGGGTAAAATACCCCTGCTCTGCGGCAAACAAACCCTGGACAGCAGTCAGCGGAACCTGGGCCACAACCGACATGATCTGCTGGGCCAGAGTTTTGAGTTCCTGATATCGCTCCCGGTTGTAGTCGTCTTCAGCATAATGCAAACCCGTGTGCGCCAGGGCATGCATCCGGCGGGCCATGCCCAGCACCTGAGCTGAACAATCCGGTTGAGTCGTTATTGCCTCCATCACTTACAGCACAAACGATGAATCAGAGCCTCCTCACCGGGGAACATACGGAGCAATTCCTCAGCCGAAGCCAGCTCAAAATCACGATAGTCAAAGCCGGGGGAAACCACACAACTGACCAGGGCAAAAGCCCCCTCCTCTGCCGGCTCTGCAGCAAAATAAGCGCCGGCAGGGAACAGAACCTGCAGTTGCTGTCCGGAAGCCACATCGTGTCCCATCAGGGCAGAAGTACACCCCCCGTCTGGAAGCATCTGGTACACCCGTAAGGGACAACCGCAATGATATAGCCAGAGCTCATCGGAACGGAGCCGGTGAAAAGCCGAGAATTGTCCGGATCGAAGCAGGAAATAAATCACCGTGCTCAGGGCACGTTCCTCATCCCCTGAGGTGTCCACCTGAAAAGGACTCCGGTACACCTCCCTGAAATAGCCCCCTTCGATATGGCCTTCCAGGCCCAGGACGCGAATCAAAACATCTGCTGTTTGTTGTATCATCATATGAGCTATGGTTACTGTGCATTCCTGACAGAACATTCCAGAATGTTCCGGTCTCCCTCCCTCCGGTAGCGAACCTCGCTGGTCAGGTTACGGATAATGCTCAAGCCGATGTCGTCGTCGGAGTTCTGCTCATCGGTAAGATTCATCTGGGCCCCTGGCGTATCGAAACTCAGTTCCAGGCTCCGGGTGCGCTCAGAATACGCCAGACCGATGCGGACGTCAGCCAACAGCCCCCGAGTCTGCTGCAGCGTGATGAGCTCCTCGGTGAGCAACAGCACATTACGAGTGGTTTTCCGGGATAAGGCATGCTTTTCGCAGAACTGGTCCATCTCGGCATTCATGGCATAGAGGTCATAGTCTGGACTCAGAATGTGATAGCCAAAGCTTCGCACCCTGTTGATAAAAGCCTTGGTCTTTTCCTCCCGGGGATGGTCAAATATCTGCTCCGGCGGGCCCTCCTCGTAAATGATGCCCTCGTCCATATAAAACACCCGCGTGGACACATCCCGGGCAAAATCCATCTCATGGGTGACGATGGCCATCGTCATCCCCTCGCGCGCCAGACGGCGGATCACCGCCAGCACCTCGCTGATCATGGTGGGGTCCAGGGCCGAAGTAGGCTCGTCAAACAAGATAATCTCGGGCTCCATAGCCAGGCAACGGGCAATAGCCACCCGCTGCTTTTGTCCGCCAGAGAGTTCTTCGGGCAGTTGGTGTGCCTTTTCGCCCAAGCCCACCATACGCAAAAGTTCCATTGCCTTACGCTCGGCATCAGCAGGATCCTTACCCAGCAACTTCACCGGAGCCAGAGTGAGGTTCGCCAGAATGGTCAGATGGGCAAAGAGGTTGAAAGACTGGAAGACCATGCCCATTTTTTGCCTGAGGGCAGGGACATTGGTCTTTTTGTCCAGGATGTCTTCCTCATTGATGTAGATATGGCCCGACGTGGGCATCTCCAGCAGATTCAGACACCTCAGAAAGGTGCTTTTCCCAGTCCCCGAGGGGCCGATGATGGAGATCACTTCACCCCGGGATATCTCCACATGGATGTCCTTCAGGACGGTCAAGTCCCCAAAACGTTTGGTAAGATGCTCCACTCTGATCATACCTGCGCCCTCCTCAATCTGGCCCGGGGGTCAATGCGGCGTTCCAGCGCCTTCATCAGCACCATCAGCAGCCAGGCAATCAGAAAATACATTACAGCCACCATAATCAACGGGAAAAAAGCATCAAACGTGCGGCTGCGGATAATATCGCCGACCTTGGTCAAATCCTGGACAGCAATATAGCCCACCACCGAAGTCATCTTCATCTGGGAGATAAGTTCCCCGATATACACGGGAACAATTCTGCGCACAGCCTGCGGAAGCACGATATGCACAAAGGTACGGTAGCGACTGAAACCCAATGCAATGCCCGCCTCAATCTGCCCACGGTCCACGCTTTCGATGCCGGTACGGAACATCTCGGAAACATAAGCCGCCATATTGAGCGAAAAAGCAATGACGGCCACCAGCAAGGCGCTGATATTCACAGAGGCAAAGACCACATAATAGACAATCATCAGCAGCACCAGCACCGGGGTTCCTCTGAGCACCGAGATGTACAGCATGGCCAGCTTTTGCATCAAACGGTGACGGGACATCCTCAAGGCACAGACACCCGCTCCCAGCACGGTTCCGAGCAAAGTGAGACAGATGGTAATGATCAGGGTTATCTTCAATCCTGAAAGGATCAGCAGATAGCGTTTTTCCTGGATGATGTTGCGATGAAAGCTCTCAGCAACCGGGCCCCAGACAGAGGCCACAAGGGCGGGCTTGTCATCCGGAGCCTCTGTAATACTGACTTTTGGACGGTGCACCAGCAGGACGCAGGCATTCTCAAAGTAGGGGATGGTAAAATCCACCGAGTGGCGGCGCTCTTCGGTAACGGTCAGATCCGCGATAATCATGTCTATCTTTCCGGAAACCAGGGCGGGAAGCAAACCAGAAAACACCATATCCTTAAAAACCACTGGCCGGCCCAGCCCGAGGGCAAGATGCCGGCCCAGCTCAGCATCAAAACCAACGAACTGTTTGTGTTTATCCAGAAAACCAAAGGGCTCATGCGCTGCATTGGTCCCCACTACCAGAGGTTCGCCTTCTGAGACAACGGGAACCGTTATCTCGGGATAAGGTTGGCCGTCATACCGAAACCAACGGTCCTGCATTTCCTTGAGCACTCCGGTTTCCTTCAACTCACCAAGAATCCCGTTCAGCGCTGTCAGCAAGCTATCGCGGCCTTTACGGACCGCAATGGCCGAATGTTCCATGGCAATGGGTTCCTCAACATAGGTGATGCCGGGATGTTTTGAGGTCACCAGCCATGCTTCAGTACGCGCCACAATGGCAGCATCCAGCTGACCAGCGTTCATAGCCGTGACCGCGTCTGCGCTGAAGTCAAAACGCTGAACGGTAGCATCGGGAAAAAACTTCTCGGCGTTATGCTCCCCGGTTGAACCCGTCATCACCCCAATGGAAGCCTCCCGGGCATCTTCAAGAGATGTGATGGTTCTCTCCGGCTCAGAACATGCCGTCAGGAGCGCTGTGACACAGAACAGCCACAAAAAAAACCGCAACCTCCGGATCATATTCATTCACGCACAATAGCAGCAATTCCTCCCGAATAGTAGGGCTCAGAGAAAAGCACATTTTTGGCTCGTTCCTCGGTGATGGTAATGCAGGCCCCGATCATATCCACCTTGCCGGAAATAAGGGCAGGGATCATGGCTCCAAAGTCCATATCCACTACTTCAAGCGATTTTCCCAATTTCTGCGCCACCCTGGAAGCAATCTCGATATCCATACCCACCACCTTTTGGCTGGCATCTATGAAAGAGAAAGGTTCCGTCACAGAAGCCGTTCCAAAGCGAAGCACCCCGTTGGTCCCCTCAAAAGAAAAGGACGGCATGGGAGCCGGCGCCCCCCTCTCAGGCAGCCAGCGCATACGCATCTCTTCGTACCCCCCGTTGCTGCGCAACTCCGCCAGAACCTGGTCGATGGCAGCCTTGAGCGTGGTGTCGCCCAATGCCACCGCATAGCCATATTGGTCCACGGTGATCATATCCGGGAGCACCTTAAGCCCGGGGATTTTGGCTGCAATGTTCCTGAGCGTAGGTTCATCATAGGCAGCAGCTGTCACCTTGCCAGACTTCACCGCCAAACAGGCATCGAGAACATTGTTAAAATACTGAAACCGGGCCTGGGGAAAGCGGGACAACACCAATTGATCAGCTACCGTACCGGAGGGTACAGCAAACTCAGACCCTCCAAGCTCCTGAAGACTCCCAACAGACTTGCGCTCTGTGCAACTCTGAATCAAAAAAAGGCCCAGCACGGCCAGCAATAACCCAAATGTTTTTCTCATAAATGTCAGAACTTATTGAAATGTATAAAGAATACTATGAAGCATTAGTGAACCCATCAGGAACAAAATATGGCAGGAGCAGATCCTCAAAATGATACAACCCCCTGGGCTTGCCTTCCAGATTCTGGGCCACAAAGACCACCCCGTTCCCGAAGGCCTCACGGGATATGGACTCATGAATGAGCCGCACTGTCTGGTAGGGAAATCCAAAAATAACCTCATGACGGCCAACAATACCCCCGGCGCGTACCGAGTTGATATCGGATATCTGCACGTCCAGCGCCTCGGCAATCTTTATGGCTGTACCCGATATCCCCTGTTTTTGCTTAAAATGCTCCTCAACAACCTCGACATCCACCCAGGGAGCAATCTTCTTGAGAAACTTTCCGGCAAACAAAAGATAGTTCACCCCCAGAGTGATGTTGGGAGACCAAAAAACGGTAGTGCGTTTGGCCAGCTTCTGCAGAAAGGCCACCTCCTGCTCGCCGTAATGCGAGATAGCTGAGATGATAGTCACCCCCCTCGAAGCAGCTTCCTGGCCATAGCCCACAATCCCTTCGGAGGAAGAAAAATCTATCAGTACATCTACCGGGTGGGTATCCAGAAGTGCTCCGATGGAGATATGCTGCAGGGAGTGAATCACTCCCGGGTCTTCCGATTCTACCCCAAGATACTCAGATGCCGAACGATTCTCCAGAATAGCACGTCGTCTGAGGACCCACTCCAGAGAAATCTCCTCATGCTGCAACAGAACGGAAGCCACCGCCTTACCGGTTTTTCCGAATCCAATCAATCCTGCTTTCATGTCAAATTTCCTTGGTTAGGCCCAAAGGTACAATTTTTCGGGGCTTCCCCTTGTATCAAAAAGATAAATTGTGTACGTTTGTCGGCTCAATCCGGGTTGCTAGCTCAGTTGGTTTAGAGCATTACCTTGACAGGGTAGGGGTCACTGGTTCGAATCC
>DFUR01000087.1 GCA_002380425.1 Bacteroidales bacterium UBA4181 | reverse complement strand
CCATGGCCCTGTTCCGCCCCAACACCATGCAGGTATTCACCAACGGCTTTTCGGAGTTGCTGGATGTGATTGGCGAGAATTACCGCGATGATGAACTTATCGCTGCCTGGAAAGCCAAACCCGGACGGATTATTCTGGGTACCGAGAACAATCACGACAACCGTTCCTGGCTCACCTCACGCGACACCCCCTATCATTCCGGACAGTTCCTGTGGACCGGAGTGGAATACCTGGGAGAAGGCCAGACCTGGCCCAATATCGGCTGGGGTACAGCCTTGCTGGACCGCAATGGCTTCTGGAGGCCTCTGGGACTGGAACGTCAGTCCTGGTGGACAGATGCCCCCATGGTAAAGATGGTGCGCCGCGAAGGGAATGCCGGTTCGGGCTCCAACACCAATGTTATGGACTGGACTCCTGCCGACTTCGGCACCTACGACATCGGGAGGGTATCCGTGTACAGCAACTGCCAGGAAGTAGAGCTCTTCCTCAACGGCACTTCGCTGGGGAAACTCCCTGCCAATGCTGACCTTACCCCGCGCGCCTGGGATGTGGAGTTCGCACCGGGAACCCTCAAAGCCGTTGGATACAACAACGGTCAGAAGGTGGCCGAGGAAGAACTGCGGACCGCTGATACTCCGGTCAAGGTGCAGCTCAAATCAGAGAGACCCTCCGTGCAGAACACCTGGGACGACTTGGTGTACATCACAGCCACGGTAGTGGACAAAAAGGGGGAACGCAACCCTAACCTGAACCCAAAACTCAAGTTCAGCATCTCCGGCCCCGGGAAAATCATTGCCGTGGACAACGGGAGCACTACCTCCCACGAACCCTACCAGACAGGCCAAAGGACGACCTATCAGGGCAAGGCTGTAGCTCTGGTTCAGGCCACCGCCAACTCGGGTAAGATCACCGTGACCGTCTCGGCCGAAGGGCTGGAAGGCTCCTCGGTGACCATTGACGCTGTTCCGGCGCGCTAAGCAGCCGGCCTGTATGTCCAAAAGCCGGGTTGGCCCGCCGGCCCGGCTTTTCAGGACACTTTTTCGCATTCACTGACATTTCAAACGAATCCTATGCGATACTGCATGTTCCTGAGTAAATCCCTGATGATTTTCAGTATGGTTTCCTGTATGTTAGCGACTTCGGTCATACAGGGCCTGGCCCAGTCAGTTGTACTGAACCCATTGGGCGGAGCAGTTCCTGGAGTCAGTCAGGGGGTGAGCTGGGGGGTTCCCTTTGCTCAGGGAGCCGTATCAAAATCCAGAGTCTTTACCCTCACCACCGCAAACAATACCGCCCTGCCCCTGCAAACCTGGCCTCTGGCCTATTGGCCTGACGGCTCCATAAAGTGGCTTGGCTGTGCCACGGTCCTGCCCTCCGGTACCCGGGGACCCGTCACACTGGAGGCTGCGCCCGCAACAATCATATTGGGTGGGCGACAGAACTCCGGCCCCAGTGCACTGGCCGCCTCTCCCGTCGTTTTGGCTGGAGGTTCGGGGTTTGAAATCCAATGCAAGCAGGAGGCTTCAGGTATTTCGGTGAATACAGGGGCGATGCAATGTTTGATCCCCTCAAAAGGCACCCGGGTAGTAGAGCAAATGTCCGTCAACGGCAAGGTTATCGCCTCCCAGGCGCGGCTGGTATGCTCCCTGGAACAGACATCCCGGGCCTTTTCAACCACAACCGCACGCGAGGAGGAATTTGAAGGTCAGATTGAACGGATTACTCTGGAACAGAGTGGCCCAGTCCGGGCCGTAGTCAAAATCGAAGGGAAACATTACTCCCAAGCCCTCAAAAGGGCCTGGCTTCCTTTTGTACTCCGGTTGTATTTCTACGCCGGGGAGACCTCCGTAAAGGCTGTCCATTCCTTTGTCTTTGACGGAGATGGCAACAAAGATTTCATCAATAGCCTCGGGCTGCAATTCACCGTTCCCTTCCGGGATGAGGAGCACAACCGCCACGTCCGTTTCAGCGGAGAAGCTACTGATGGCAGCGGGTTCTGGGTGCAGCCCGTGCGGCTGATGCCCGGGTACAGGCCATCGGCGGGCGAAGAAGTGACCACACGGTATGCCGAACATCTGGCAGGGAAGCCCGTGCCTGCACTGGCTGGATTCAGTGAACGCAGCCGGGCCGCCATTCTGACCTGCCCGGTATGGGGGGATATGCGGCTGTTGCAAACCGGCCCCAACGGTTTCTCCATTGACAAACGCACCCAGGGCAGCAGTTCCTGGCTGCATGTTACGGATGGATACCGCTCTCTGGGCGGAGCGTTGCTTGGAGATGCCAGCGGCAGCATCTTTGCTGGCATCCGGGATTTTTGGCAAAAATACCCCTCCGCTTTGGAGGTACGCAACGCAGGAACCCCGGAGGGGACCCTGTCGCTGTGGTTCTGGGCGCCTGCGGCAGAAGCTATGGACCTCCGTTCCTACGACACGCTGGCCCATGACCTGAACATCAACTACGAGGACTGGAAACCCGGCTGGGCCACTCCCGAAGGCATCGCAAACACGAATGAACTGAACATCAGGCTCTTTGGCAACATCCCCGACGCAGCCTCCCTCCTTGAAGTGGCCAAAGCCACCCAGCAGCCGCTGCAACTGGTGTGTACTCCGGAATACTATCACTCGGTACGTGCACTGGGCATCTGGGGCCTGCCGGACAAAAGCAATCCCGTACATCAGGCAGTGGAAGCCGAACTGGACCGAACCATCTCCTATTTGCAGAAACAGGTGGAACAACGGTACTGGTACGGGTTCTGGAACTACGGGGATATCATGCACAATTACGATTTTGGCCGGCATGAATGGAGGTACGACATCGGAGGATGGGCCTGGAACAACACCGAACTCATGCCCGACATGTTTTTGTGGATCAGCTTCCTGAGAACGGGACGGGCAGATATCTGGAAAATGGCCGAGGCCATGACGCGCCATACCTCTGAGGCAGACGTGCACCATCTGGGACGATTCGCGCCTCTGGGGTCCCGTCACAATGTCACCCATTGGGGAGACGGCGCGAAACAACCCCGCATCAGCCATGCCGGCCTGAAGCGCTATTACTATTATCTCACTACGGATGAACGGACCGGCGACCTGATGCGTGAGCAACTCAGGGCCGATTCTACCTACGATGAGATCAAACGCAACGACACGCGGAACCCAGTGAGCGGGACCTACATCAGTCACGGCTTCGGCACCGACTGGTGTTCCTACGCCATTAACTGGATGACCGAGTGGGAACGCACCGGGAATACCTACTGGAGGGACCGTATCCTTAACGGAGTGAAGGACATGCTGGCTCTGGGCCGGAACGGCCTGCCCAGTTCGGGGGGGCTGTACAACATCACCACCGGGAGGTTTATGACACTGAAAGCATCGGCTACACAAGCGGCAACCGGAGCCAGAGGCAGTATGAATGCCCCGGCATCGGACTTTGCCCCTGCCGCGGACGTGATCCGCACAACGCCCTCCCAAGACCAAGCTTCCGCCCCCGCTGCCCGCAGAATGGGAGGCGGCCCTGGCTATTTTGACATGATTTTCGGAGCCCCGGAGATTATGGCAGAACTGCTGCCGATGCTCAACTATGAGCCGTTCCGGGAAGCCTGGCTCAAGGTGTGCCAATCCCTGGCCAACACCACCGGCAACCAGATGACCGGCCCGCGCATGGCCGCATGGGCCTACCATCTGAGCGGAGACACGCAGATGGGCGAACTGGCCTGGAAACAACTTCTGGACAATACCGAGAATGAGATTGCCCCCGGTTCCTCGCTGGTTCCGGGCACTCTGGTGAGCAACCCCGGTTTGCTCCATCCTGTGGAAGACCCGATTTTCCTAGGCCGCTCAGCCGGTTGGCAACTCCACAACCCATCCTCCATGCAATGGGCCCTGAATGCCCTTGAAGTGATGGAAATGGCGAAAAAATCTACCCCGGCATCTGTTCCAGCCAAATACAAAAACTCCATTAATTACTAACATCATGAACACATTGATTCGTTTTGCCAAAAGTGCCGTATGGGCACTCTGTTTGTCGGCTCTGATAGCCGGCTGCGTTGCAAAAGAAGCCGCTCCCGATGCTCCCTATCTGGAGAAAAGAGGCAATGTCACCCAACTGATTGTGGATGGCAAGCCCTGGCTGGCTCTGGCCGGGGAGTTGCGCAATTCCAGCTCCTCCAGCCCGGCCTACATGGACACCATCTGGCCCAAGCTGAAAGCCATGCACCTGAACACGGTCCTGGCTGTGGTATCTTGGGAACAGGTAGAACCCGTGGAAGGGGAATTTGATTTCACCGTGGTGGATGCCATGATTCAGGCTGCCCGCAAGAACGACCTGCGTCTGGCCATTCTGTGGTTCGGAGCCTGGAAGAACGGGATCACCAGTTATGTTCCCACCTGGGTAAAGGCCGACCGGGAAAGATTCCCGTACATCCAGACCAAGGAGGGAGGCACCCTGCCCATCCTCACCACCCTGGGGCAAAACACCGTGGAGGCTGATGCCCGGGCGTATGCGGCCATGATGAAGCATATTGCGGCTACCGACGCGGTCCAACGCACGGTCATTATGATCCAGATGCAGAACGAAGTAGGCCTGCACGGGGATACCCGCGATTACCGTCCTGAGGCGGTAGCGATGTTCCAGGCACAAGTGCCTGCAGAGTTGATGGAATACATCAACACCAACCGCGCAAATCTGCTTCCGGAGCTGCAGGAAGCTCTGGCCAAGGCCGGGAATAAGACCTCCGGAACCTGGGAGGAAGTCTTCGGTGTGGGAGATTACACCGATGAGTTGTTTATGGCGTGGAACTACGCCCGGTATCTGAACAAGGTATCCGAGGCCGGCAAGAAAGAATATCCCCTGCCCACCTTTGTGAACGCATGGATTGTTCAGCCTCAGGACCTGCACCCGGGAGATTATCCTTCGGGGGGGCCCCAGGCTCAGAACCACGACATCTGGCGTGCCGGAGCCCCCAACATTGACATTCTGTCCCCGGACATCTATCTGCCCGACTTCCCCGGCATCCTTACCCGTTATGCCCGAAGTGGCAATCCGGTCTTTATTCCCGAATCTTCTGCGGGTGCTTCAGGAGCTGCCAATGCCTGCTTTGCCTTCGGACAACTGGGTGCCATTGGGTATTCTCCCTTCGGCATCGATTCCCGGATGGGCGACCCCACTACCGACCCACTCTCGAAAACCTATGAGCTGTTTGCCTCCATGACCGACCTGATCACCGAGCATCAGGCTGCCGGGACCATCGGAGCCGCATGGCTTAAGGGTGGGATGAATCCCGAAACAACCCTCACGCTGGGGAATTATAAAATCAAGATGGCACTCAGTCAAGGCCGGATGAGCGCTCTTTCTTCCATGCCCCAGTCCACGGCCACCGGCTTTGGAATGGCCATCATGCTGGGACCTGATGAATTCCTGATTGCCGGGTACAATATGCAAACCACCTTTGCTCCCGTGGACAGCACCCAGGGCATCGTGGGGCTGAGCAAGGTTCAGGACGGAGCCTTCCATAACGGAAACTGGGAAGCCGGACGCTGGCTCAACGGGGATGAAACCCAGCTACGCTACGACCTGCTTCAAGCCCTCAAGGAAGGTCAGTCCGGATTCGGGCTTCGGTTCTCAGGCGGTGCGCCCACCCTGCAAAGAGTGTGGCTGTACAAATACCAATAAGCTTATTAAAAACACCTTTTTATGACTCGTCTCTTCAAAACATTCTGTGTGCTGGCTGCAGGCCTCCTGCTCAGCGCTTCTCTTTTGGCCCAAACCAGGGGATTCTACAATGTCAAGGACTTTGGCGCCAAGGGCGACGGAGCTACTCTGGACACCGAAGCCATCAACAAGGCCATCCTGGCGGCTTCGGCCGCCGGGGGAGGCACGGTGTACTTCCCTGCCGGGAAATTTATGAGCCACTCCATCCGGCTCAAAGACAACATCACGCTGCATCTTGATCAGGGATGCATTCTGGCGGCAGCGGCCCCGGTGAACGGCGTGGGCTTTGATGCACCGGAGCCCAACCCCTGGGATATGTACCAGGACTTCGGACACAGCCACTGGCAGAACAGCCTCATCTGGGGCGATAGCATCAGCAACATCGCCATCATCGGGCAAGGGCTGATTGACGGTTCTGCCGGCCTTTCCCGCGGGGAAAGCCGTACCGGAGGGGTTGGCAACAAAGCCATTGCCCTTAAGGAGTGCCACAATGTGCTGTTGCGGGACATCAGGATGTACATGTGCGGGCACTTCGCCCTGCTGGCAACCGGGGTGGACAATCTGACCATTGACAATGTGATGGTGGACACCAACCGGGACGCCTTTGACATTGACTGCTGCGAGAATGTGCGCATCTCCAACTGCTACATCAATTCGCCCAACGATGATGGTTTGGTGCTCAAGAGTTCCTACGCCCTGGGGTACCCCAAGGACTGCGACAATGTGACCATCACCAATTGCT
>DFUR01000006.1 GCA_002380425.1 Bacteroidales bacterium UBA4181 | reverse complement strand
CCGTCAGGGCCGGGAAGTGGTGCCTGCCGAGTATGCTTATGTGAACGCTCCTGTCCGGGACAGAATATTGGTGTGTCAAAGCGACTTGATGACCTGGGTGGTGCTGGACGAAGATGCGTGGAAGCGAACGTTGAAAGTACAGCAACTGGTACTTTTCGGGCGTGTTCATGGTTATCGGAACAAGCGGGGACGCAAGTTGGAGGCCCCTACAAAGGAGGCCCTTCTGGCAGTAATCAGGGATTCTGCATCAGATTTGTATGGTTCCGTGGAGGCATATATGGATGACAACGGGGAACTGCGGCCTGTGCCTGAGTCCCTGCGCAACACCCTGATTCAGGAGGATGGGATGATCTCTTTCGGCATGCACTCTAACTATCAGGATACGCCTTTTCTTTCCGCCCGTCAGGCCCTGATATATTCCGGTTCCGGGGCACGAGTAGTGATTCAGGGTAAGTATGGTTATTACGAAAAGAATGGAGAGGCCCGGCTCCGGGAGTGGTAGTATGTCCAATTCTTTGTACTTTAGCAGCCAGAAAGCTTAAGTACATGTCGAAGATACGCGGTTTCGGATTTGTTCTCACTGGTTTGGCTCTTTTGCTGCTCTCAGGGGGGTGCGCCAAGCAGTCCCCTTCTATTCTCGGAGGGCCTGTGGATACGGACCCACCCAAGATTCTGAAGGCCTCCCCGGCCAATTTCAGCACGGATTTCAAATCCGACAGGGTGGATATCTATTTTGACGAGTATGTCAAACTGAAGGACCTCAACAAGCAATTTTTTGTTTCCCCTCCCATGGAGAAGAAGCCTGAAGTCTTGCTCTACGGGAAGTATATCCGGGTAAATTTTGATGCGCCTCTGAAGGATGGATATACCTACTCACTGAACTTCGGAAAGTCCATTGTGGACAACAATGAGGACAATCCCATGGGGTTCTTTGAGTATGCATTCTCCACAGGAAGTCATATAGATTCTCTGTCCCTGACTGGTCGTGTGCTCAGGGCAGACAACCTCAGCGCAGGTGATGAGAAGGATCAGACGCAAACATTCACCAAGGTGATGCTGTATGCTTCGCTCCAAGACTCTGTCCCTTATCTGCAGACTCCGGACTATCTGGCCGTGGCTGATATGCAGGGTTTTTTTCGCTTCAGTCACATCCGCCCCGGAACGTATCGTTTGTTTGCTCTGAAGGACATCGGAGATAATCTGCTGTTTGACCTGCCCAATGAGTCTATTGCTTTTCTGGACAGCACGGTGGTCCTGGATCAGCGTTATTACCATCGGCCCGACTCCCTTTTTGACCTGATTCACGATGATTCGGTGAAAATCAATACACCCGGGCTGATTGACCTGGATGTGGAGCTTTTTTTGTTTGAGGAACCCAAGACAAGGCAGTATCTGGTCAATTCGGAACGGACTGAGGCCCACAAACTGTTGATGCAGTTCAATCTTCCTCTGGGTCAGGAGGTGCAGTTGAAGCCTGTTGAGGACGATACTGTCAGTGCGGGTTCGAAATCTGATCAGGATTGGGCATACAGTCACCTCACTGCTGGCAGGGATTCGCTGATGATATGGATTCGCGACACCTCATTGATTTCCCGTAATCCGCTGATTCTTTCTGCTGCCTATCCGGCAACCGATTCTTTGGGAAATCTCTACACGCATCGAGACACCCTTCGGTTTAGTTATGTGCCTAAATCGCCCACCTCATCCTCGGGTTCCGGTGCCCGCCGCAGAGGAGAGGCTCAGCCTGTGCGTAAGGTGCTGCAGCCTTTTCAACTGATGCAGATGGCTCAGGGAAGCCGGCAGTCTCTGGTGGACCTGCATGTGCCCTATTCTCTGACGGGCTCTCAGCCTATGTCCTCGTTCGATCCGGTGAAGGTCCATCTATATCAGATGCGGGATTCCATTCCCACCCCGGTGGACTTTGTGATGGAACGCGATACAACCCATGTCAGCCGTGTGTTGATGAAGTGGAACATCAAGGAGGATACCCAATATCGGATAGTGTTGGATTCCATGGCTTTCAGCAGTATCTATGGGGTGTACAATGATACCTCCAAACTGGAGTTCCGTACCCAGAGGAGTGACTACTACAGTACCATTCGGGTGTCTCTTTCCAATGTTCGCAATCAGGTGCTGGTACAAGCCCTGGAGGATAAAGGGGGCACTGTGGTAAAGCAAGTGATCGCACAGCGCAACGGAGTCGTCCAGCTGAATTTCCTGCCCCCGGGAACCTACAGGATCAAGATGATACAGGATGGCAACCGAAACGGACGTTGGGATACCGGACACTATCTGAGCCGGACACAGCCAGAGCGGGTGGAATTGTATCCTGAGCCTGTGGTAACCCAATCCAGCTTTACCACTCCCATCAGCATCCGGCTGAGGGATTGAGCGCCCGTGAAACTACCAAATGGGTAGGGCGTGCCCCGGTCAGAGGGGTTTCTGGTCGTCCAGTTTCTGGATGGTTTCCCGGAGAAAAGCTTCAAAGGGAACGGCAAACTCTTTTCTTTTCAGCGCAAACTCGACGGTTGTCTTTAAAAAATCCAGTTTGTCTCCCAGGTCATAACGCTTGCCTTCAATGGCAGCGGCAATGATGCCGTTGTGTTTCAGGATGCGTCGCAGTGCGTCCGTGAGCTGAATTTCATTGCCCTTACCCCGGTTGGTTTTGGCAATGGCATCAAATATTTCAGGGGTCAGGATGTACCGGCCTGCGACGGCCCGGTTTGAAGGAGCTTTGTCAGGAGCTGGTTTCTCAACAATGTCTGTGAGTTGCATCATCCTATCGTTCAGGCGGCTGCCTGCAACAATTCCGTAGCGGTTGACTTTTTCCATGGGTACAGTCTCCACCGCGATGATGGTCTGGTGGTACTGGTCATAGGCATCAATGAGTTGCTGGGTAACCGGGATGACAGAGTCAATGACCACATCTCCCAGCAGAACAGCAAAGGGCTCGTTCCCGCAGTGAAACCGGGCGTGGTAGATGGCATCCCCTAGTCCGTTGAGTTCTTTTTGCCTGATGTAGTGAATGTTCGCCATGTCCTCAATATGGCGCAGTTGGGTGTACAAAGACTCTTCTGATCGCTCCTGCAGCCGTGCTTCCAATTCGAAGTTCCGGTCAAAGTGGTCCTCGATGGAACGCTTCCCCTTGCCGGAGATAATCAGGATATCCTCGATTCCCGAGTCCACACACTCCTGAACCACATACTGGATGGTGGGGGTGTCAATGATGGGAAGCATTTCCTTGGGTTGCGCCTTGGTGGCGGGAAGGAAACGGGTGCCGAAACCGGCGGCAGGAATCACTGCTTTTTTGATCATGGTTTAGATTATATAGGGTTTAATCACCTTGGCGTTCAGGTCCCGGAGGCGTACAACCAGTTTGTTAAGGGTGTCGTTGTCGTGGTACATTCCGATGATGGCTCCTCCGGAGCCGGAGAATTTGGCAGAAGCTCCGCAGGAACGAGCCACGCGGACCAGTTCCAGGTTGGGCTCTGAGATATTCAGAATCTTGCAGCGCAAGTCGAAGTTGTGGTCTATCAATTCGTTGAGCAGGCTGTGGTTGCGATCCAGGATGGCATCCCTTCCCTGGCGGGCTACATCGGCAAGTTCCCCCAGAATCTTCAGGGTGTGCGGGTCCTTTTGTTCAAATCGTTCCTGCAGATTGTTGAATACCTTCCCCGACACCTTGCTCAGGTCGGTTTTGTAGGCCAGATAGAACTTGGGCAACAGGGCAGGGTCGAGCGACTCATAGTGCCCATACCCCTCCTTTTCCAGAAAGTTCTGCTCAAAATCCATATACACGCAACCTTCATACACCTGAATGACCCGGTCCTGGAGCCCTCCCAAAATGCCGAGCTCCTCTTTTTCCACCTTCCAAATGAGGGTGGAAAGCAAGTGTTGGGGAATGTCCACTTCATAGAAGGACATCAGGGCTTTCATGGTAGAGGTGATGATGGCGCTGGAGCCGGCCAATCCTACCTGTCTGGGAATGGAGGTGGAGTAACGAATGGTAAAGTTCCTGTTCGGCAGGCGGACGGATTCTGCGTCGCAGTATTCACTGAATTTCTTGATGGCAGCTTTGATTAGCCGGCGTCCCCCGTAGTAGCCATTCTGACGGATGGATTCGGTGAGCTGGTATATGTTCCGGAAGCAACTGCGCTCGGCTTCGGACTCTTCAATATGCAATTCGGGGGTTTCGTACAGCGTAACGATGGCCCCGAAGTTTTTTACCGTGATGGAGATGGTCTTTCCAAAGTAACCATCTGAGGGATTGCCCAACAATCCGGCCCGGGCGTAGGCTCTGCTTTCGATGATCATCGAGCGTTTTTTAAGGATGTCCAAATATACAAAACAATTTTTTATTTGTTTATTTCCCCTTACATTTGCAGGGATTTGGGTGTTTATGAGACAAAAGGAAAGCAAAAGAATCCAACGCCGGTTGTTGCGTTCGTATCTTACCTCGGCCATCAGTATGTCCTTGGTCTTGTTCATGCTGGGCATGATTGCCCTGCTGTGGTTTACCTCGGTAGATATAACCCGCCACATCCGGGAGAGTTTTACCCTGTCCATGATGTTGCGCGAACCGGTCTCAGACAATGATGTCCGGTTGCTGGAAACCCGCCTCAGGGAGGCGCCCTATGTTCGTTCTACCCGGTTTATTTCCCGCGAAGATGCGGTGTTGGAGCTTCAGGAGGAAGTCGGTTCCGATTTTGTGGAGTTCCTGGGTTACAACCCCCTTTCATCGGCTATTGAAGTCCATCTGGTAGCTGAATATACCCATCCGGACAGCATCGCCTCCATAGAAACGAAGCTCATGAAACTCCCCAAAGTGGAGGAACTGCTCTATCAGAAACCGCTCATTCAGGTGCTTCATGAGAATATCCGGAAGATTTCTCTGGCCATTTTTCTGTTCAGCGCACTGCTGTTCTCGGTGGCGGTTTCCTTGATCAACAGTACCATCAGGATCACCGTGTATTCCCGGAGATTTATGATCCGGACCATGCAACTTGTGGGCGCCTCTGCGCATTTTATCCGGAAGCCTTTCCTGATTCGGGGATTCTGGCAGGGCCTGGTATCCGCGTGTGTGGCTATGGGTCTGTTGCTGGTGGTGATGTATTGGCTCCGCACCCAGATGCCCATGATTGCCGGGATGCATGATTTATCCATGAAAGCCTCCCTGTTCGGGATTCTGTTGGGCGTGGGCGTTGCCCTGCAGTGGCTGTGTACTATTCTGGCTGTCAATCACTATTTACGAATGAAAACCGATCAATTATACTATTGACCTATGGAAAAAAAACTTCAGGAAGGACAAACTGATCGCTCAGGTTTCCCTGTGACTGTTACGGGTTTTAAGTGGATGATCGCCGGTGTGGTGCTCGTGATCGTTGGTTTTGTGCTGATGAGTGGCGGAGGTTCGGATGACCCCAATGTCTTTAGCGAGGACATCTTCAGTTTTCGGAGGATCACCCTGGCCCCCATTGTGGTCATCACAGGTTTTGCACTGGTGGGGGTTGGAATTATGTGCCGGCCCCGCAAGAAAAAGGACTAGCGTCGTTTAGGGTAGTGAGTTGTTTTTCGGTCGGTGTTACGAATGCCGCGCAGATCCCGGGGACTTCCCGGAGGCGGTTGCACCATGCCGTCGCGTCAGTTTGATCAGCGGAAGTATGCAGTAGTATCCAGTAATCAACGGTACGGTATTTATCCAAAAGCACTCCGTTATCGCATTTGTTGCTGATCAGGATGTGCTTGTCTTCAGAGATATATCGGGTAAAATCCTGCCCCGGACCGGGGAGGTAGTCCTTATGCAGTGGCGGGGACAACACCCAGTGGATATTCAGGTGCTGTAACATCAGCCAACACAGTCTGTAGTCAGGTTCGGAGCTAACCAGGGCGATGACCTGACCAGGTTCTGGTTTGTCCAGCCTGAGTGTTTTCCTGTTTCCCATGAGGGTAAATATACGTTTTTTCAGGAATTGAACCGCTCCACATAGTGTTCCAGCGCTTCGGGAGCGAAGTCGGGAATCTCGGGGATATTGTTCAGGGCGTCTTCGGATGCTTTTTGTTCCGCCTCTTTCTTTGAAATCCCCTTTCCTCTGCCAATCTCTACATCGCCTACCTGAATCACGCAGAGGTGCTGATTCCGCTCTTTGCCAGAGGGCTCTTTGTGCTCAAAGCTGATGTGAAGCCGATGCTTCTGCCCCCACTCAATCATCCGGCTTTTGAAGTCTGTTTCCGTGGCAAGCAGGTCGTTCAGGTCCACGTATTTTCTCAGAATGTGTTTGAGAATATAACGCTCCGTGCTTCGATATCCCTTGTCCAGATAATGAGCTCCGATTAGGGCCTCGAGGGTGTCTCCCCCCAGGTGTTTCCCGTAATTGTCGATTGACTGTTGGGTGACGATATAATTCATCAGGCCCATGTCCTCGGCAACTCTGCCCAGGTGGGAACGCTTGACAATCTTGGACCGCATCTGGGTGAGAAAGCCCTCCTGTTCTCCCGGGAACTTCCGGAAAAGATGGCCTGCAATGACTGAATCCAGTACCGCATCTCCCAGAAATTCAAGCCGTTCGTTGTTCACCAACGATCCGTCAGGCAGAGAAATGGATGCAGACCGGTGAAGAAAAGCCAGTTCGTACAACCGGATGTGGTTGGGGACGATCTTCAGCCGTCTTCGGATAAAAGCACAAAACTCCTTGTTCGGATGAACAAGGAGTTTGAAAGGATATGTGAAATATCCAAGCAATGGGAAAAACTTATTCGAACTTTTTGAAAATCACCGATGTGTTGTGACCACCAAACCCAAAGGTGTTGCTCATGGCAAACCTGACAACTTTGGACTGGGCCACATTAAGGGTGAGGTTCAGCTTGCTGTCAATGTTCGGATCGGGCGTCACATGGTTGATGGTGGGGGGAATCAGGTCATTGCTGATGGCAAAAATACAGGCAATAGCTTCCACAGCACCAGCAGCACCCAGGAGGTGTCCGGTCATGGACTTGGTGGAACTCAGATTCAGATTGTAGGCGTGTTCCCCAAACAGTTTCTGAATTCCCTTGAGTTCTGCGATATCCCCCAGCGGAGTAGCGGTCCCGTGCAGGTTGATATAGTCAATTTGCTCCGGATTCAGTTCAGCGTCTTCCAGGGCGGCTTTCATCGCGCGGAAGGCCCCGTCACCTTCGGGATGGGGTGCCGTTAAATGGTGTGCATCTGCGGACATGCCTCCACCGACCAACTCAGCGTAAATAGTGGC
>DFUR01000051.1 GCA_002380425.1 Bacteroidales bacterium UBA4181 | reverse complement strand
TGTGAATTATTCAGCGGGCCCTACCTATAGCCAAATAAATCATACACCCCACAAACAGATTATTCAGGGACAGCGTAACAGTTGTAGTAATCAGCGCTGGAACGGTGAGAGACAATAAAAAACTCCGCAAGGAAGGCCTTACGGAGTTTTCACTATTGTACGCTCTGCTCTGAGCGACTTTTGCGGTATGGACGGGACTCGAACCCGCGACCCCCTGCGTGACAGGCAGGTATTCTAACCAGCTGAACTACCACACCGTTTTGTGCGAATCGCGCTGCAAATATAGCACAGATTTACTTGCCTGCAAACGAAAAGAAAAAAAAATGCGTTCCAGCTATAAATCCAGTTCCAGAGCTGTGAGGATAAAAGGAGCCACTCCCTTGGAATCATTGGTCACCACCTTTTCGGTGATGTAGTACTCATAGGAACCATCCCGGTAAGGGTTTCCCCCAAGGCCGCAGCCCCCGCAGGTGAAATACAAATCCGGAATACCCTGTTCATTCTCCTTGATCAGATGCTTCACCGCACCCGCAAAGGTGGACGCGGCCACATCCCGGAAAGAGGGATCCAGATAGCCCAGACGGGCTCCCTTGGCAAAGGTATAAGCAAACATCAGAGAACCGGAGGCTTCCAGGTAGTTTCCCTCCCTGCCCCCGAGATTGGTCACCTGGTACCACAGGCCGGATTCCTTGTCCCGAACCTTCAACAGGGCAACAGACACCTTGTTCAGAATCTCTGTGAGCCTGGCTCGGCCGGGGTGCCCGGCAGGAAAATGATCGAGCACATCCACCAGACCCATCATGTACCAGCCCATCGCCCGGCTCCAGAAGTGCGGAGACTGTCCCGTGAGTGGATTACTCCAGCGCTGCTCCCGGCTCTGATCCCAGGCATGGTACAAAAGTCCTGTCTTAGGGTCCAGGGTGTGTTCGTAAGCCAGGCTGAACTGGCGCACAATCTCCCCAAACCAGGCTGTATCCCCAAAGGTGCGGGCGTACTCAGCCACAAAGGGCTGGGCCATATACAAACCATCGAGCCACATCTGGTTCGGATAGATCTGCTTGTGCCAAAAGCCCCCTGCTGCATTCCGGGGCTGCCCCCGCATCTGGTCCACCAGGTCGAGAATCACCTTGCGGTATTTTTCTGCACCGGTAGCCTTGTATAGAATCAGCACATTTCGGCCAGGCTGAACGAGGTCCAGGTTATAAGCCTGCTTTTGGTACTTGGGGACCCGACCATCCGGGAGGATAAACGAATCCATGTAGCGCGTGAAATACGCACGGAAGGCGGGGTTGCCCGTACGTTGGGACACCTCATACACCGACCGGGCTAAGAGGGCAGCATCATAGGTCCACTTGGCATTGTACAGCAACAAAGAGTCGTACCGCACCATCGTGGCAGCAGCCATACGCTCCGAAAGTTTCAGAGACTTGTCGGCCGCCCATTGGGCTGGAGTTCCTAAAGAGGATGCGTTGGCTGAGGAAGAGGCCGTTCCGGAAAACGAAGCAGAAGCGGCAGGACGAAACGACTGGGCAGAGGCCGAAGTGCACGGAAGGGCAGACTGCAATGCCAAAACAGCAAAGAGGACCAAAAGATTTTTCATACACCTGAATTATGGAGGCAAAATAAGAAAAATCCAGGCAAAAAAAAACCGCCCCATCACTGAGGCGGTTCTTTTCATATCATGGAATTAGCGAATCGGGAACGGCAGGTACCAGTTCTCAGGATTGCTGAAGTCGGGTGCCGAAGCTCCTGAAGTAGAGTTCTGATACTTGGGACGCAGAATGCGTTCCATCATCTCGCCTCCAGAGCCAGGACGATCCATCTCACGGTGACGAGCCACCCGGATGAGGTCTATCCAGCGGTTGCCTTCATAAGCGCCTTCGAGGCCCATTTCCTTCAACAGAGCATCCTCAATCCAAAGCATGGAGTCAGCACGATGTTCCATGGGGATGTACGAGAACACCTCGGGATATTTCTCCATTGCTTCGAGGGTAACCCGTTCCTGACGGACACGGCCACGCACACCGGCAAACACACGCCACGGAGTACGGTTAAAATACCAACCTGTTCCATCCCGGTCACCATCTCCCTTGGCATTGATCCAGAAGGCCTCTTCCTCAAAACGACCCACGGTACTGTTCATCTTGGGGCTCCACACGGGGGCCTTGACGGTAGTAGCACCCGTTACAGGGTCGGTAGAGCGGAAACTGTCGCAGGTGGCATAAGGCCCACCGGTAAGACCTGTGTTCAAAATGGCCAGCGCCAGTTCATTCAAACCATAGGTGTCCGGCTTGCCCACTGCCTGCTCAAAGCGGTTGGTCGCTTCGGCGAACAACAACTGCGCATAAGCAGCCCGCCACAAGAACCATTTTCCATACTCATAGTAGGTACCCCGGTCCAGAGGGCTGCGGGCCATAATCTGATCATAGTTGTACTGGTACTTCATGATCTGGGGATAGTTGGGGTCGTCATTGACATACTTCCAAGCAGAAGTCGGCCCGCGAAAGTCACCCGGACGGTTGTTGGGCTCCTGATATTTCCCGGAACCAAAGAAGCCATCAATAGCCCATTGCGAAGGACGCACCTGATAGGTGCCGTACTCGCGGGACATCAAATCCACCATGGGATAACGAGGCTGGAAACCCTGATGATAGGGAATGACCCAAAGCAGTTCCTCAGGTGTATTCACATTGTTCGTACCGGTATACACCTCCAGATTGCGGCGGAACATTTCAAACCAACAATTGTAGATGGCGTCCGAGTTCTGAGCCCCATGGGAAGTTCCATAGGAACGAAGCTGAATGATGAAGTGACACTGTACGGGATAGGTATTCCCTGAATTCCATACCCAGTCGTGCAACTTAGCCCGATAGTTGTTCTCACCGTCAATCGCAAAATTGAACTTGTTCCGGTTCACCACATGATTGAACCAGTAGGCAGCCTGCTGGTAATCCAGGGCAGACTCACCACGCGTAAGGTGCAACAGCCCGCGCATGATGCGCTTCTCGATGAACATATTCTCAATCACAAGGTTGTCCAAACGATTGGCACTCAATTGGTTGGGGCGACCTACCCCGTAATTGGAGGAGTAGTGGCGCATGTACTTCTCATCGGGCAGGGCGTCAAACCAGTCAATCAGCGAATCGAGCACCTGGTCGAAGGGGATCATCGTCTGGTCAGCCAAATCTTCCAAAGCAAACACATCGCCTGTAGTGTGTACCGGCTGGGTAAGATAAGGAATGGTTCCAAAGTGTGAAGCCATCTGCAGGTACAAATAGCACCTCAGTGCGCCCACATCGGCCACCCGTTCCCAGTACTCATCGGTACGGATACGGTCTTCAGCATACATCCGCTTGAGCTCCGTGAGCACCTCATTGCAGTTATTGATCACCTCGTAGAAGGGAGCCGGGCTGGCCCATTCATTGAACGGCCCAGGATTGTGGTTGTTGAGTTCCCGCAAATCGGCTGAGGCAGCAGCAGTCACATCCATCAAATCGGCACGCAGTTCATTCAGGATCACAACATTGTCTATCAGGGTCATGAATTTCCCATACACCCCAAGGACAGCGGCATCCGCATCATAAACGTTCCGGTAATGGTCTTCATACTCCAGAACTTCCCCTGCATCTGCATCCAACATGTCCTTACAGGAGTACCCTGCAAAAAGCATCAGAGCAGGCAAGATATAAAATGCAAGTCTAAGTTTCCTTTTCATGTGATTATCATTATTAAATATCATACATCGCAAAATTACAATCCTAACTTAACCCCCACAAAAACAGACTTAAACTGGGGAAACAAACCTAAGTCAATGCCCTGGTACAAAGCACTGATTCCAGCGTTGAACTCGGGATCATAGCCCGTGTACTTGGTCAGCGTCAGCAGGTTGTTGCCCTGCACATACACATTGGCACTCTTGAAGAAGCCGGGACGGAAAGGAATGTCGTAGCTCAGGGTCACAGATTTCAGGCGGAAATAAGAACCGTCTTCAATCCAGCGGTCAGAGAAGCGGCTGTTCCCATAGGGGTCTCCATAAGTAACCCGGGGGATAACCGTATTCTGATCATCAAACCTCCACCGGTTGGTGACGGCCTCGGTCTGGTTGCCCAAACCGGCCATGCCTTCAAGCTGCGCACGCTGATAGTTGTACACATCGTTCCCTTCACTGAAATAGGCTACTGCATCCAACACAAAACGTTTGTATTGCACACGCAGGTTCATACCCCCGGTGAAGTCAGGATTGGGGTCCCCAATGACGGTTCGGTCTTCCTGATTGATGACATGGTTGCCGTCCAAATCGGCAAAGTGCACATCTCCGGCCTGGAAGGCAATCAACTGACCGGTAGGCAGAGCGGTATAGAGGTCAGCAGCCTCAGCCTCATCCTGATTCCGCAACAATCCAAGGGTTTTGTACCCATAGAACAACCCTACAGGCTGACCTACGCGGGTAAGCACCCCGGCACCATAGATATTGGTGACCATTTCACCGGCAGGCATAGACTTCACCGTGTTCTTGAAGGTACCGATATTGAAGCCCAAATCCACCTTCAAATCACGGGCATTCACAAGCCGTCCGGTTACAGCCACTTCAAAGCCGTCATTTACCAGCTTGCCTGAATTGGCCAGATAATAATCAAATCCGGAGTAAGCCTGGGTAGGCGTCAAGGCGAGCATGTCCCGGGTTGTGTTGCGATAAGCATCAAAACTCAGGGTGAGGCGCTCATCAAACATAGCCAGGTCGAAGCCCAGATTGGCCTTGGCCACGGTTTCCCACTGCAGCTTGTTGTTGGCAATCTGGCCCAGCACCACACCGTAGGAGCCAAGAAAACTCTGAGAAGTATAGTGCAGGCGGGCTGCATAGTTCCCGATGTCATCATTCCCGGTAAGACCGTAGCTCAAACGCAGTTTCAACAGGTCCACCTTGTCATACCCAGCCATAAAGTCCTCAGCCGAGATCAACCAGGCACCAGTAAGGGAGGGGAAGAATCCGAAAGAAGTGTCGAACAGATTGATGGAGCTGGCATCCTCACCAAACCGGCTGGAACCATCTAAAGCCATGTTCAGGGAGAGGAAATAACGTCCCTTCAGACTGTAGTCAGCATTCAGGTAATAGGCAAGGTTGGTCCAGTTCCCAATGGAACCACCTTTTTCAACCAGCAGGGCATCCCCTGACTCATTCTTCATGAGGTCATTCGAAGTATTGTACCTCAGGAAGAAGTCATCCTCAAATCGGCTGTTGTTGTAACGCACGCCCAGCACAGCACTGACCTTGTGTTTGTTCTGATAAGTCCTGTTGAAATTCAAGCGGATATCCGAGTAGTAGGAGAACATACGCTCCACCTTGCGGTGGGTTTCGTTCCGGATGTCCCGTTCAGGATTCAGAGACGGCTCATGATACACCCCCAACTGCGGAAGAAACTTCTTTTGACGATTCTTGTTGAAGTCCAATCCAAGAGTACCATTCAAACGGAAATAATCATTGAAATCATAATTCAGCGTAAAACTACCCAGCAGATGATAGGATTCCTGCACTCCCTCAGTGTCGTCAAACAAGGCATAGGGGTTGGTGAATCCAAGGACATCCACAGGCTCAGTCTTTGGGGTTTCAATGTTCAGATTGTTGTACACCTTCGAAGACATAAACGGAGCCTTAACCAAACTTGTGTACAGGGGATTGCTGTAAGGAGAAACCCCTTCGTCAAACAGATTGCGTTCTGAATTGGCAAAATACACATTGGAACTCAGAGTAGTTTTTTCCGAAATATTCACGTCGGAATTAAACCGCATGCTGTACCTGCGGTAATCGGTACCCTGAATCACCCCGTCCTGGGTGGAAGCCCCCACACTCAAGGCATAGGTAGCGATATTATCTCCCCCGGTAACCCCCAGATACATGTTGTTCACAAAACCACGTTCAAAAGCCTCATCCTGCCAGTCCTTATTTTTGAAATAACGATAGTAGTCCTGGTTCCCGGTAGGACGCCAGGTGGCCTGGCCCACCAGTTCCTCACCCGGTACTTCATCGTCCATAAAAGGGAGGCGGGCAATATCCGCAGCCGAAAGGCGCATAGGATTATCAACCACATTCCCGGCTGCATCCAGAACTTCGAAAGGAAGGGATGCAACATCAGGATAACTCTGCTTGTCGTAGGAAAGCAGTGCATCCTTCAGGTAGGCCCGGTACTGGGAAGCATCCATCATGGGCAACTGGTCAGGCTCAAAATTGAAACCGCCGGAACCATGGAAGGTAATCCGGGTTGCCAGATCGCGGGAACGATTGGAGTTGATCAGCACCACCCCATTGGCCGATTTGGCCCCATAGATGCTGGCCGAAGCATCCTTGATGACCGAGATGGACTCAATATCATCCATGCTCAGGTCACCCAGCGTGCTGGTCTGGAAACCGGAAAACAAAGAAGTCCCCAGAGGGGTGGTCTCATAGATAAGTCCGTCCAAAATCACCAAGGGACGGCTGGAAGCCATCAGGGAGGAATAACCCCTCAGGTACATATCCGCACCCGCACCGACAGCACCGGAACGCTGATACACCCTCAGCCCTGCCACCTTGCCCTGGGCATACTGCGCAGGGCTCTGGTTACTTTGCCAGGAAAGATTGTCCGTAATAGATACCACAGCAGCAGCAGCCTGGGACTTCCGGACGCTCTTGTAGGGGAGTACCACATCGTCAAACACCGAGGTAAACGGCTCGGCATTGAGTTTGACCGTCACCTGAGTTCTTCCCGCCAGGGGAACCCCAATAGTTTGGTATTCATCGGACGTTACCACCATGATGGCCATGGCATCCGGGGCATTGACGGAGAAAGAGCCATCCTCACCAGTGAGGGCAGAGGAATATCCCTCAAAGGTTACCCGAGCCGCAAAGACAGGTTCACCGGTGGCAGCATCCAAAACAGTCCCCTTTATGGCAACACGTGCTGCACTGGACTGTGCCTGAAGCCCAAGAACACACAGGGACAACACCACCGTCAATGCAAACTGTTTTAAAATCAAGTATGTACGCATATTCATCATTTTATATGGATTAGTATTCATATCACTCAGGGACTATTCAGGATCAACTGGGAAACCTTCATAATCATCCACGACAGGCACCAGACGCATATAATCGAGGTACACGCCACTAAAGTCCGAAAGCGAAATATTCCGGGGACTCGAAGTGTTCCAGTAAATCACGCGCTGCCAGTTATTGGCCCGATTGTACATATCCCGGTTCACTGCCAAACCAGCCTGTCCGTAACTCTCAAAAGTATAACTGTCAATGTCCTCAGAAACAATCGCATGAGCGAGGTCGGAAGTTGCTTTAGATCCTGACCCAATAGGAGCTCCACTCGATTTACGATGGAACACTGTCTGGGTAAAGAACAACTGGTTTTCTTGCATATAATCGGCACGAGCGATATAACCCACATCAATGGTTTCTCCGGCGCGAACCCGGGCAATCTGGTCCGGAGTAAGGCTCCCGCCAAGAGAGTTGGCTGTATAAACAGGATAGATTACTCCTGCATCATTCTGAGCTGAGTCCGGAGCCACATACTGTGTGTAATACCGCGCCACATACCACTGAGCACCCATGGAGGAAGTGTCACTGGCGGAAAGCAACCGGCGGGCATCCCGAACGGTATCCTGCACCGCACTGAAGAAGTAGTAAGTGGTCACCTGAGCATTCAGGTTCTCCAGAGAACGATCGGGATAATTGGGATCCAGCGTGTTGTAGCGCACATGTCCACCGGTAGTGTTGGTCATACCCGGGATGGTCATGGTATTGTTGGGGGCCACCATATAAGCCCCAGGGTTGGAGATGTACAGACGTTGCCTCAACGGTACAGAGTCACGGCTCTCATGATTACCCATACGCCAGTAGAACTTATAGGGTACTGAGAACACCACGGGGCGGAACCGGATGAACTGCTGCCCTTGTGCAAGCAAGGTCTTGCCCCCGCTGGCCCAGGAACGAATCTGAATCACCTTGTTGGAGAGTGAATCGCCAGGGAAGTCTCCATAAGGCTGATTCTGGCAACTTTCACCTTCAATCCAGATGGGTTTGATTTTGTTGTTGGCCAGGGGTATCTGGCAGTTGCGTACCACATAGAGTTTCCCATTGCTGAGCATTTGCTCGGAAACCACATCCGAGAGGTTGAAATACACATTCACCCCCTGTACGGACTTCATCACCGGTTTGAGGCTAAAATCAAAGGCACCATTCACCTTGGGCACCCGGAAGGTAAGGTCCATATTCATGTGCAGGGCCGTGATGGAGTCCGTGCCCCGCGGGTCAGGACGCTCATCAATTTTGATCTGCTTCAGAATACGGGAATAACGACCGTGATGAGGCACATAAGCATCATTCTCCAGTACCACATACACATACAAGGAATCTTCATTATCAACAGGAAGGTTTTCCAGATAGGTGCTGAGATCAAAGAACAAGGAGTCATACACTGCCACGCCCTCTGGGGTGTATTCGATGATCTCGCTGGATTCATCAAATACCCGGTAATCCATGAATTCCTTCACGGCTTCAGTCTGTACAAATGTCTCCTGACAGATGTACTCCCAGATACTGGGGCGGGCGGTGAGCAATCCATCCACCACCTGAAGGACTCCATTGCGGCCTACCCTGTTGTTCCCAATCAGAGGCAAACCATCAATGGTCCGGTTTTGGGAATCAAACGTGAATCCCTTGCCATTGGCCATCTTGATGCGTTGCTGTGCCCCGGGAATCCCCGTAAGGTTGCTGGTCAGACTGATGTGGTTCTTCACCAGTGCCAGCAGGAAGGGACGATTGGTTGCAGCAGAAATAGAATGGGCGCGCAACACATCATCGGTCGGAGCAAACACCGTCATGCCACTGCTGGCCATACCGGCACCGGCCAGTACCTGGTCATAACCCAGTTCCACCAGAATGTCATAGAAAATTCTCAAATCCCCGTCTTCGTGAACAAGCTGTATCAGCGACTTGTCAGAAACCGAAGGGTCAGCCGAGCCGGTACGTTCATCCCACTGGTCACTGCAACCAGCCAGAGCCATAAGGCCTAAAACCGCACAGGCGAACAAATATTGTTTGATGTATTTCATACTTATTATCATTAATAATTATGCTTAGGGTGAATGAGCCCCGGGTTGCCCCGGGGCAACAATTAACTAATCCTCAGGTTCTTCTATCACTTCAATCACACAGTTGAATGCATTGTCGCTGGCCGCATCCAGGGTGCCATCGAAGGGCTGGGAATCCAGGTCATAATCATCCCTGAAGAAGAACTTACCACAGGCATCAATCTTAGGATACATTTGATCCATATCCACCGGGATAAAGGTCATCACATCCAGACGGGTATCAGGGTTCCCGTTTTTGTAACGGTCATTCACCCAGAAGAAGTATTGCGGTCCGGTGGTTGTCACGGTAATCTCTCCCAAATACTTGCAGGGGATGTTCCGGTCGCGGACCCGGGCTGTAGCCCACTTCCAGCCATTGTTCATCAACACATCCTCATCATCGGTGGGCAGACGATCCAGACTCCAGCGGAAAGGACTGGTGGCCATCATGGGACCAATCTTGCCGTTGTTCGCAAAGTTCACCCCATTGGAAGTCACCTTGCTCCACAACTCAGAGCCAGGGGTTTCAGCAAATTCCTGATTCAGGTAATACCACCACGAATTGGGGTTTCGGTTGGCATTTCCATTGGCATAGTAAGTGATCCATACCTTGTATTTACCCTTGTTGATGGTGGGGGTCTTGATCTTCACCCATTGAGCGCGGTTGCCTCCGATGGTGAAGTTCACATTGTTGCCATACAAGTAATTGTACCCGGCATTCCCCACCACGTAGAAGGTAGGGGTAGCTGCACCTCCCCAGGACATATTGGGAAGAACTCCGTTGGCCACCGTGATGTTTGCCGTAGTACGGTACTGGGGATGATCATTCCAGCCAGGCTGATCACTGAAGTCCCAGTAAACCGGGGCAGGTTCTGTAGCCACAGGAGTAACAAAACCCATCGCAAAATGGAGCACCCCGTTCACGAAACTGATATCCCCGTCTTCCAGAGCCAACTGAACGCCCTTAAAGAAGGGCACATCAGCCACAGCTTTCTCATCTCGGTTCACCCGGATCTTCTTGCTGACATAGTTGAACATCATAGGTTCACTGGGAGCAAGCGTCGAGAATACAGCCCTTGGTGTACACTTACGGATAATGTCCGAGCTGAACAACAACTGGTCAATGGCATGATATCCGGCCCAAGCCTCGAGCAACTCCGTCACCGTACGCTCATCTCCGAACCCACGGTTGGCATCCAGCCAATTGGCGAGGTCGCCCACATTGAAAATCCCCTTGTTGTGGAAGGCTGAGTCAGGCACGGCAATCAGGGTGTAATTCCGCTGCACCACAGAGTAGGAAAGCCCGTTTGCTGCCCAAACTGTGTCATTACGTACATCGAGCAAAGCTCCCACACCGGTTTCTACAAAGAGCTGTTTGAAGATGGTGAAATCCTCCGAAAGCCCAGCAATCATCTGACCACCTGTCCGCCCTTCAGGCTCCAGGGCCTTGTCAATCACGTTCAGGTATCCATTGCGGCAACGGATGTCTGAGGTGTCCACAACAGCGGAACGATTGATCTGATAGGTAACCTTGCCTCCAACCGGGATCAACTTGGTCAGAAGATAGGAGCCCAGAGCGGTCTTGGCGGCAAAACGACCGTCAATATACCGGGAGGTGGGTACCGAGTCCAGACAGATGTGATAGAGCAGCAATTCCGTCAGGGCAGCATTCAACTCTGGATCATCCGAAGCTGCCTTCAGGGAACCCACAGAAATATCCCGGCTGTCCAGCCATTCCTGCATGGCATCATTGTCCGGAGCAAACACGGTATAGGCCCCGTATGCCGAAAGCATGGCCCCAAGCGAAGTCGTGGACCCGTCAGGCAACTCCAGGCGAGTGGTGGTAGCCACTTCCTGAAACAGGGAAAGGTTCGGGTTGCTGGCTATAGCCGTGGAAATCAAAGGGAATCGGTTGGGATCGTTGTCATTCAACGGATCCTGCTCAAACACCGCCTCGACTTCAGGATCGTCAAAACAAGAGGTTAACGGCAAAGCAACACTGAACATCAAAGCCCAGAGAACTACTGCCATTGGCCGAATTTTGAAATGTTCTTTCATATTCATCATGATTATAGGTTACAGATAGAAAGGATTCTGAACCAGAGAGCCATTGCTATTCTCGATTTCAGATTGATAGATGGGCCAGAAATATGCCTGCTCGTTCATCAAACGGGTAGCCAACTGTGCAGCATACTCCGTAGAAGCTTGCGATGCGAGCATTTCAGCCACCCGAGCCATATTTTCAGGGCTGCGACGCACATAGCGTACCAAGTCGAACCAGCGCTTGCCTTCGAAAATAAGTTCTCTGTTGCGTTCTTCCAGTACAAAGTCAGCCAGGTCTGCAGCATTGATGATACCACCCACAGAGACCTCGCGATAAGTCTGGCACAGGGCGTTGCGCTTCATTCTCAGGTCCAGAACAATATCCAAGGCCTCCTGCAACTCCTCATTGGTGGAGTTGGGGTTGACCGCAATGGCTTCGGCCTTCATCAGCAGCACATCAGCATAACGATACAGATACCAACTTCCTCCCCTATCGCCCTTATTCTGAGTCTTGCTCCGGGCACGCAACTTCCAGATCAGCATACCAGGACCCTGGAGTTTGTAGGAAGTATTTTCCCCGCGAACATCCACCAAGGTTCCATCTGCCAACTCAGTTGCATAGGTATCTTCTTCCTCCTCTTTTCCAAACACATCCCCGGATTCTGAAACCTTAGGTGAAGCCACAATCTTCACATTAGAGCCATTCTCTGCAAGCATCAATGGATATTTCGTATCATTCCTGTTGAAAGGATTGTAACGACTGGAAGGATTGAGCAATTCAAAGACCACCTCGGTAGAAAATGGCGTGTAGTACAAATAATCAATGAAATCATTCTGCGCACTTCCCCCGACCTTGAAACGCTGGGTTGACAAATCATAATTACCCGGCCCGGGATCAGGATCCACTCCCGTCATGATGGCCACGGGCATCGCATCAAACAGCAGGAACTTACGGGAGGTGATAATCTGGTTGCACATCTGCACCACATCATCGTAGCGGCCCATCCACAGATAGGCATCTGCCAGGATGGCACGTATCGTATTCTTGGTGATACGGCCCTTATCAAACTCCAAAGTACCATAAGTAGCGGGCACCTCATCCAAAGCAACCAGCAAATCCTCAACAATAGAGTCCAAGGCTTGCATTTCAGACAATTGCACCACATTGACAAAGTCCTCGTCATCGGTCTCCGAAGGAGTGAACCGCATAGGAATATTTCCAAAAGTCTTCACCAAATTAAGGTACATCATCCCGCGAATGCCTCTGGCCTCACCCTGAAAAGCCTTCATCTCGGCCTCTGTAAAGGACATATCCACATCACGTACTTCGGGTGCCAGTTTAATCACCAGATTACAGTAATTAATGCACTTATAGAATGTGGCCCAATTGCAGAACTTATTGGTAGCCATCAAATTTCCATTGAAGATCATCTGTAAGGAAGCATCCTCTAAGGTTCCGGCAACCACATTGTCCGCCCGGAGTTCTCCCCAGGCAAACATCAATTCAATAGGAGAAAGGGAGCCTCCGGGGTTCGCATCGGTACCCAGAATACCCTGATAACACCCAATCACTGCGTTGTACACTTCCTCCTTGGTATTCCAATAACGCTCCTTGATCACCCCATCGGTAGGCTTGACTTCCAACCAATCCTTACCGCAACTTGCCATAAACACAGCAAGAAGGGCGAACAACACTAACGTAAATCTATTTTTCAACATAATATCTCGATTTATAGGTTACATGATTAGAAGCCCACGCTCAAAGTCATCTGGTACGATTTTGTAGGAGGTGTCCTGTTGTTATCACTTGCAATTCCATAAGGAATCCCCCCGCTACCTTGCTCTGGATCCTGACCCGTGTAATCCGTGAAGGTCATGATGTTCCGCATATTGAACGTCAAATAAGCCGTCCTGATTTTGAGTTTGGCCAGCAGGTTCTTGGGCAGGTCATAGCGGATGTTCATGGAATTCAAACGAATGAACGATGCATCCTCAATAAAGCGGTCTGAACCCAGATAGTTGAAGGAATTGTTTGCCCCATACACAGGCCGTGGCAGAATGTCAGCAGGCTGGTCTGCAGGGTCCGCATAAGGATACCTCCACCGACGCAGCACAGCGGTGCTCTGATTCTCCAGATTCTCCATACGTTCCAAATTCATCTTAGCCTTGTTCCACACATCATTACCCCAACGATAGTTGAAATAAAGATTCACGCGGAATTGCTTGTACCGTATAGAAAAATTACCCCCACCCTGATACTTGGGATTGGAGTTCCCCAGATACACAATATCCTGAACGTCAATATTGCCATCATAGTTCATGTCGGCATAGATGGCATCCCCGGGCTGGAACATATAATTCCGGCTGGAAGAATAGAAGGTCATCATCCGCTGGGTCCAGCCACCAGAACCATCGGGCACATAGATGGGTTCCCCATCCTTAGTCTTAGCCCAGAGTTGATCCTCATTGGCATATACACCCAGATAGCGGTAACCATAGAAAGAACCCACAGGGTTATTGACGCGCAAAGTCTGAAGATACTGACCATTCCGGCTCATATCACCCTGGGCCACAGCCCAACGGTCAGAAAGCTCCGTGATGGTATTCTGGTTTTGAGAGATATTGAATGCCACATCCACCCCAAAGTCGGTCTTCTTGACAAGGCGGGTAGAAATCTGAAACTCCCATCCCTCATTCTTCATGGCACCAGCATTCATAGAAACACTGCTGAAACCCGATACAGCGGGGATCGCCTGACTGGCAGACATATTGGTCGTCCGTTTGACATAGTATTCATATCCCAGCGTAAACCTTCCGTCAAAAATATCCATATCAAACCCAAAGTTGCTCTGATAGGTTTTTTGCCACTCCTGAGAAACACTCGCAATATTCGATGGAATAATCCCCGAAGTACCCAAATATTCGAACGGAACCGAACCATACCGGTTGTATAAATTGCTGTTCGATCCTGCGTTTCCACTGTAACCCCAACTGGCACGAAGGCTCAGGTTGTAGATATCCAGACGCTCCTTAAGCCCGCGCATAAAAGGCTCCCGGCCAATATTCCAACGACCGGACACAGCGGGGAACATCTTGTACTGCTTATCTGGTGCTGTGTTGCTGTTCCCATCCATACGCAAGGTACCAGACAACACATAGCGGCTATCCAGCAAAGAATAAGTTGCCTGGACTAACGCAGCAGCCCTACGGGACTTTGATTCATTCGAAATTGTTTCCAAAGCCGAATTGCGAATCCGCGAAGGAATCGCCGGGTCACGCAACATGGAAGTAGCAGAATTCGCAGAATTCACTTCAGTCTGCCGGGATTTCGATTCATTCACCTCATACTGAACCAGAGTAGTCAAACTATGAATATCTCCCAAATTTGGGGTAAACACCAATTTATTGTAGGTGGACACCCCAACTTGCTCTCTTTCTACATTCTGGCTGATATTAACAAACCCTGTGAAAGAGCCGCCAACAGTTTCCTGAGGAAGGAAACGACTGTCCTTCCGGTTGTTCACGTCAAATGCAGCAGTACCCTCGTAGGATAACCAACGGGCAATACGATACTGCAAGCGGAACTGAGGACGAAGGCGTTCTTCCACTACATCCGAAACCCCGAGCTCCGCCATCGCCACAGGGTTGAAGGACCCACTAAGGCTGGTGGTGTTCCATTGGGTAGTACCGGCAATGGTTTGCGGAATAAAGAAGTTGGGGGTCTGCACCCAATCTCCGTTATCATTCTGCTGCCACTCGTAGATGGACATATTGGGCATTTTCTTGTATGCCTCAGTACCTGGATCCAAATAATTGGCTTCCTGCTGAGATCTGGTGTAAGAAAAGTCGGCAATAAACTTAATTTTTTCAGACACAATGTAGTCCAGATTCAAGGTAGTGGACAAACGATCCAGACCTGTACCCTTAGTTTGTCCTAACTGGGAAAGATAGCCCAAACCCAAACGATAGCTGGCCTTCTCCCCCCCACCGGTTAAGGACAGGTTGTGGTCATGAGACATGGTATTCTGACGAACTGCCCCGATCCAGTCGGTATTCTGCCCGAAATTGTAGTAATAATAAGGATCATTAGGGTCATAATTGAATTCCTTGTACCGCACAGGGTCAAAAGGAGTTCCATCGGCCTGATTGTTGAGCATGTCCATCATCAGGGTGGTGTACTGGTCCCCGTTCAGCATTGGGATAGGGTCCGACTCCACAGCAAGGGATGTCTTAAGCGTGTAATTGATCATAGGCTTCCCGCGTTTTCCACGCTTGGTCCTGATGTCCAGCACACCATTGGCGGCTTTGTTACCCCAAATGGCCGTGGCGGCAGCATCTTTCAACACGGTAATCTCCTCGATATCTTCAGGGGCCACACTAATCAAAGCTCCATACTGCTCTTCATCAGCATTGGCAAAGTCAAAGTCAGGGTCAATGTTGGTTTCAAAAGGCACCCCATTCACCACAATCAAGGGCTGGTTGTCCCCGGTAAGGGTAGTGGTACCACGAATACGAATCTGCATGCCCACTCCGGGGTCACCAGAGGTAGCCACAATGTCCACCCCGGCGATACGGCCCTGAAGAGCCTCATCAATAGAAGCCGTCTGAATTCCTTCCAACTCCGATGCATTAATACGGGCATAGGAACCGGTGATTTCACTCGGATTGAGGTTAAGAATCCCCGTGTTGAACTTCCGTTCAGTACTAACCTCCACAACATCAAGCATTTGGGCTTCTTCGACCATCTGGATGTTAATCACCGAACGATTGTTGATGGGAACCGTCTGAGAGTTATAACCCATATAGTCAAACTTCAGACGGCTGGCAGGGTTGACCATAATGGAGTACACCCCGTTCATATCGGTCACCTGGTTGCTCAGCGTACGGCCATCCTTGTCAATCTCCTGCACGTACACCATCACCAGGGGCTCTCTGTCGGTGCTAGAGGTAACAGTACCCGTGATCCGGACTTTGTCCTGAGCCAACGCGGGCAAACCAGTTGCCATGACTGCGAAACACAGCAGACATATAACGTTTTTAAGTAATCTTTTCATATTGTATGTGTATTGGTCTTATTCACAGTTAACATTTAATACCCCGAAACTACAGAGGGGCGGGCGCAACCACCGGTTTGTCATATTTCAGGTACTGATCGGATGCAATTTTGTGTACCATCATCCCGCCCATCATGATGTTGAAGGTGTTGGTACTGCTCCGGTCAGTCTGCACCGTATTGACCGACTGATCTGCCCTGCGCGAGGTGAACCTCAGGAATCCATCGTTGTCCTTGGTCACGATTACGGTGTTCCGCTTGCGGTTTACTTCGAGGGAAGAACCCGTACTCACCTGCTGCATATCCGAATTATAGAAGGACACGTACCGCGGTAGAGCATCCTCTACAAAGAGATAATCCTGCAGGGCGTGCTGGGCCACAAAGTACTGAACCTGACGGATAATCCGCAGGGAGTCATTGTCGTCTGCAGTACCGTCAATTCCATCCAGATTGTTGTGCCACAGAGAAGTATCCGTTGCCTGGGCATAGGTAACCGTCCCAAAGAATCCATCGGTTATCGCCTGCTGAATGGCCGCGTTGGTGGGGAGCAACAAGGTGTATTTCTTATTGGCGGTGAAGAGCTTGTTGTAGATGTAAATCTGTGGGTTCTTCAGCCAATTCAGCATCACGCTACACTCGGGCAGATACCAGGTAAGGTCGTCTCCGTTGTCATCCACCACGGCCGTGGTCTTGATGCGCTGCAGCGATTCGTACTTGGCACGGTCCACCCACATGGAGGTACGGAGCGTTCCACCAGCATACACAGAATCACGTGGGGTAGCCTCGAGCAAACGGTCAATGGTAAACACATCACCATTGTCGTAGTCGCGATCCTGCAGGGTGGGAGTAACCACATTACCCATTTCGATATTGCCTAAACCTTGCAGATAGCCCTGACGATAACGAACCGGATCGGAGTTGTAATTGACAATGTATTTCCAATTAGCACCCCCAAAATCAGTAGGAATAACAGCATCTGCAGCCCTCTTGAAGATATGGTACTGCATCAGGCGGGTGAACCGGGCATTGGCCGTAATGGGATTAGAGCCGGAAATGGCCTCAATCTTATCATTGGTGAAGTTGCCCTGGGTGGGGTCATAAATCATGCCGTCACCGTCAGGCCCCATCATGGCGTTGGAAAGCAACAACACCGTGTATTGATTGGTAGAACCTTCCGAATTCAGCATCTCATCCCGGATGGAACTCCCAAAACGGGTCAAAGCACGCTTCATTTCCAAGTAGTTGGGATTGAGAAAGATTTCGGCATAGACCGATTCAAAATACGGTCCAAGCACCACCTCGTTCCTGCCGTACAAGATACCATTGGATGCCAGCAAAACTTCTTCATTCTCAGAAGCATTAGTGGTCCTGGGCCACAACATATTCTTCAACATGTGGTTGCTCAGGAAGACGGACAGTACATCATTATACCCGGACTCCAGAACATCGGTAAAAGTAAAACCATAGGTATTCTCAAAGTTTGTATTGAAAGTACTCATGGCAGCATTGTTGGGGGCCAGAATGGTGAAGCCGTTCTTCTGGGCATCCTGCTTGCCTTCCTCACGGGTGAAAATCTCCACATTGGGAGCAAAAGGTATGTCTCCAGCATACTGTTTGACATACACTGTTTCCAGATCCGGGAAACGGGCATCTCCCGTGAATTTTGTAGTTAACTCCGCATTAGCGACAAAACGGACCTTTCCGCGCTCTTCAAACAGGGCATAAAATTCGTCGTAATCGTCCATTCCCAGATAGTCATCCAGGCTGGGTACGGGCTCAACCACCCGGTCGAGCTCATAAATCCAGCCGTTTTCGGCCGAAATGGGTTCCCCCACCATCTGCGCATTGTAAGCATTGCGTCCGGTGTACCGGTCCTCATCCCCAAAGAGAATTCCGTAATCCTCTGCGGTAAAGTCTTCGAACTCGGTGAGAAAATAGGGATAATACTTATTGTTGAGCTCTGCCGTACTGAAAGAACTGGGGAATTCGCCAGCGCTGGAAGTGAATAATACATTCTGGTCCAGATAGTAACCCTCGACATAGGTAGGTACCCCGTCAACATCAATACGAACCTGACCTTTACGGAGTACAGGATAGTACATGGTCTGACGTTTGAAGGCTCCAAATTCGGTTCCGTAGGTAGGATCTTCAAACCGGCACAAACCCTCGATGGTATAAGGATTGATAATCAGGGAATAGGAAACGATGTCCGTCACCAGTTGGTCGTCCAGGTCGTCCACTGAAGCAACCCCCTTGTCAGCGAGGTAGGCAGCAAAAGCCTCATCGTTGGGGGCAAACACGGTGTACGAACCGGAACGATCCAGGGCATATCCCGTGCGGTCGATACATGCGACGAACATGCTAAAGTTGCCTTCCTGAACAAGGGTCTGATAGATCGGAGGCCCGAGCCACGAAGGCCGATCGTAATAAGATCCCCAATTGTCTTGTTCACATTGCGTCAGAACCAAAACTGACAGCAACAGCAAAAGAACTTTGGATAATTTACTCATAAGTGTATTAATTA
>DFUR01000073.1 GCA_002380425.1 Bacteroidales bacterium UBA4181 | reverse complement strand
GTCGTCCATGCCTCCTGCCCGGCCAATCTGGTCAGAGGAGGTAAGGGATGCTGCAAGATTTTGAAAGGACACTCCGTTGAAGTTTCCCGAGGTCATAATGAGCAGGTTCCGGTCCTTCCAGGATTTCTCTTGCAAGTATTCCGTCAGCTTTCCCGAATCAGTCCAGACCTTGAGGTCCGCCCGTGCAAAGGCCCGCACCACGGCTTCAGCGTCAAATAGTGCAAGGTGTTTGTGTTTGAGGGTTTCGGGATTGTAATACACTATGGCTTCATCGGCTTCGTCCATGCTGTGGGCATATTCCTTGAGGAAGGACTCAGTGAGGCTGCTGAAGGTGTGCAGTTCCAGACAGGCTGTGAGGTGTCTTTCGGGGAATTGCTGTTTCATGGCGCGGACAGTGGCACTCACTTTGGAGGGCGAGTGGGCAAAATCAAGCACCACGGCAGTTTGCTCACTCCGGGCGAGGGTCTGCAGTCGTTTTGCTGCGCCCTTGAATGAGGATATTGCCTGATAGAATACATGGTCGGTGACGCCCAACGCCCGGCAGGCGTGCAGGGCGGCGTTGATGTTCTTCAGATTGTGTTCTCCAAAAACTTCCAGCGGAATCTTCCCCAGCGGAGTCAGGAGGCTGGTGCGTCCATGGAGGATTTCATGTTTGTGCGTGTCGTACCCAGTTACCTTGATGCGCTGTGCCTGGTTTTCTGCCAGACGGCACAGGTGTGGGTCGGAGGAGCAGTAGATAAGCTCGCCTCCCGGCTCTATGAGGCTGGCGAAGGTGTCAAAGGCCCTCAGATAGTTTTGAAAAGTGGGGAAGACATTCACGTGGTCCCAGGCAATCCCGCTTAGAATGGCGATGTGGGGGTGGTACAGATGGAACTTGGGCCGCAGGTCGAGGGTGGAGGCAAGATATTCATCCCCTTCGAACACCGCGATGCGGGCTGTGTTGCTCAGCCGTACCATGGTATCGAAGCCCTCCAGCAAGGCACCCGCCATATAATCAAAGTCAATCCCGGCATGGCGAAGCACATGCATGATCATGGCGGTGATGGTGGTCTTTCCGTGGCTTCCACCCACAACCACCCGCTTTTTGTCCCGGCATTGTTCGTAGAGGTATTCGGGATAGGAAAAGATTTTCAGCCCGAGTTCTCTGGCCCGGATCAGCTCCGGATTGTCCTCGCGGGCGTGCATCCCCAGGATGACAGCGTCCAGGCCGGGGTGAATTTTTTCGGGAAACCAGCCGGATTGTTCGGGTAGCAATCCTCTGGCCGCCAGCCGGGTTCGGGAGGGCTCAAAGATTTCATCGTCCGACCCGGTTACGCGGAATCCTTTTTCGTCGAGCGCCAGAGCCAGGTTGTGCATCGCGCTCCCCCCGATGGCGATAAGATGAATGTTCATAGCGGCAGGTTCTACAGTTGGGCCCGGAGGCCGTCAGGTCACAAACCTACATCCTTTCCGGCATTTATGGGAGGATTTCAGGCAAAAATTTTGCTCGTTCCAAAGTAATCTGTATTTTCGCAGGCCTGATAGATTCAGGTTATGCCCAGATGGCGGAATCGGTAGACGCGCTGGTCTCAAACACCAGTAGGTTCACCCCTGTGCCGGTTCGACCCCGGCTCTGGGTACAGCAACAACCTCAACACTTTCGGTGTTGGGGTTTTTTTCTTTTTCTCCTACAACATTTGCGTCATCAACTTAGGAAAAAGTTTAAAAGAAAGCTGCCGGATTTGCTTTAAAACGCAGAGGACGGTACATATCAAGATGTATCGTCCTCCGAAACTCCTTCTTCCTAGTTGAGGAAAGATGAGCAGTGCAAAACTAAGCTATATTATTGTATATAACAACATGTAAGAGGTATATTTTTCCAATGACGCCCAATCCAACACCAAGTTACTTGTCACCGCGGGAGAGCCCATTGTACTCAACGGTGAAATCGGAATACTTTCCGGCAATGCTCCGGGATTACTCTTCCAGTTCGTCATTAACGTAACCGCCATTACCGTAATGGTGGTTACGTTAATGCAAATGTATGCAATTAGTCTTTTGCCTCGGGTATGATGTAGAATTTCCGGTCTTTTTTGAAATCGAGCATCACCTGGTCCAGGGCTGTGCCGGGATCCATAGCATATATCCGGAGCGTGTGTGTTCCGGGGCGGTCAATGGTCTGGACGCTTTTGGTCAGGGCCTGATTACGCAGGACATTGGCCTTCCATTGGTTGTCGCGGTCGTAGGTGCGGAAGCTGATGATCTGCGGTTCTTTTCCGTCGAGGGACAGAGCATAGCGCACATCTCCCTTGCCGTCCACGGGATGAGTGGGGAGCATGGCCACGTAGAGGGTTGCCTCTCCTGTGCTGGTACAGCTAAAGGTGTATTCCAGGCAGGGGTTCTCCTTGGGCTGTGCGCTCAGGGATGTCAGGAAGGGGTAAACTACCCGGGTCTGCTTGCTTTGTCCGAGTCCGTCAACGGTCAGCCATTGGTTTTTCCCGTCCGTACTTTTCTGGCTGTTTGTGGGGCTCAGGACTACGCACTGGTCTTGTTCCCTGTTGGCCCTCCGCTCCGGGGTCTGGATAGTGTTTGGTTCTGTTCTCAGATAGGTTTTGAGCTCAGATCCCGCCTGTGAACCGGATGCTCCGGATGCCCCAGAAACACCAGATGCCTGTCCGGACCGGATCACCGGACGGTCGAATACGGGCAATCTTCTCGGTGCCATAGACATCATCTCTTTCCACTTTCCTCCGGCAATCTCCTGATTGTACTTGAGGGTAAGGGCCGAAATCTCATCGTAGGCCTTCAGGCTTTCTGCTCCGTATTCAGCAGCTGATTTTACCCCGGCACTGCTGTACTGGCTGGCAAGTTGGGCGTAGATCCATTTTCGGTTCATCAGTGAAGCGCCCCGCACGGGGTATTCAACCAGTTGGAAGTAGGCATCCCTGAGATGTTCGGGAATGTTCCGCCCCGTTTCAATGCTCTGTTGTTCTATCTGTCGGTATGTTTCTACCCTCAACTCAGCCTCGTTGTTGAATTCGTATGGGTTCAGTTCGGTTTCCCTTGTGGGTGTGGTAGGTTCTGTCTGGCTCCAGCCCATGAACTCGGGCCGGCGAATGAATCCCAGGTCGAAGTACTGCTGCAGCATCCTGGCGATTTCCGGTCCGGATTGCTGCCCGAAAGTCCGTTCGGACCACCGGGCCAGGTGCTGCGGAATGTTTCCTGCCTGGAAGGCTTCCACATCCCATGCCATATCCATGAACATCTCAATGAGGTATTCTGCGGGTTTGATGTCGCCCACATTCAAAATCCACTGTTTCCGTGCGCCGTAGTCCCATGCCTTTCTCATTTCGAACCAAACCAGAGCTGGCTGGGTAGAGCTGATCCACAGATAATCGTGCGGGCGGCCCCAGTAGGACACATGGTAGTACACCCCGGCCCCACCCGGGCGCTTCCGTTCCTGTTCGTTACTCAGCCTCCGGATAAATCCATAGTTGTCATCGCACCAGATCAAGGTCACGTCCTGAGGGACTTCAAAGCCGGCATCGTACACTTCCAGAACTTCTTTGTAGGGGATGAATATTTGGGGAATCTCTGCAAGAGGTTTGGTGAAGTGTCTGTCCAACATCTCGCGTTGGTCGTCCACAGCCTGCCGGAGTAGAACCGTTTGTTCGGCAACGGTGTTGGCCCCTTCCATCTTGCCGTCATGTACGCCACGGAGGCCCAGAGTGTATATGTTCTCCGAGGTGGTGGTTTCCTTCACTCTTCCTTCCCAGTACTGGTACATGGTTTGCCGGTTGGTTTTGTAGTTGTAGCTGCCCATGGTCCGGGCATCCCACTCTCCGGTGTTGGTGCGCAGCATCTGCTCGCAGTGAGAGGTGCTGATGACAATGGCAAAGCTGTCTGCCGCGGCTCGGTTTCCTTCAATGGTGTGGAATGACTTGGTAACCTCGTGCATGGCCGGCCAGATGGTGTTGGCGCGCAGACGAAGCAGCAGTTCAAAAATCTTGCTGTATGTTTTCGGGCCCGGATCGCCCACCTCGGGTTCGAAATTCTTCTCGGCCCAGGGTTTCAGCCCCCAGTCTTCATCATTGAGAAAGATGCCCCGGTAGGCGACATCCGGAGCGTCAGTGCGGGGTTGCTTCAGGTTCAACACCACCTGCTCCTGCCGTTCCGGGAGGACATCTGCCCACCACACCCAGGGAGAGACCCCCAGCATTCTTGACACCTCAAGGATTCCGTAAGCAGTCCCCCTGCGGTCGCTCCCCGCCACGACCAGCACCCGGTCCTGTCCCTTTCCGCTGATCTCTATGTGGAAGGCCTCCCATTTCCCTTTTAATGCTGAAAGGTCAAGACCGGAGCGCCGAAGGTATTCGTCCAGGATTTTGCTCTTCCCAAAGGTGCCGGCGATGATCGCTGGCCCACCTTTATAGGATGAATGTATCTGGGGAAGAATGCCGCTGATTTGTTCCACGTCTCCCGCGAACATTTTGGCAGCTATGTCCACCACGGGTTCTTCGGAAGCATCCACCACAATCGGGATGGCCAGGCCCTTATCTACGAGTGTGATCTGCTTTTGTCCGGAAAAGATCAGGAATGATGTTGCCGTCAATGTCAGTGCAGTCGCTGTAAGTGCTTTAATGATAGCTTTTTTCATCTTTATGTCGCTGTATTGGTTATATTTCTTTTTTTGCATGCTGTATTTCTGTATGGATTTCGTAGCTGCTCGTCTATAATTATGTTAAACAGCTCACAGCAGGGGTGTGAATATTCTGGCAAAGGATTCTCCCCAGTGTTTGAACCTGCTCCGGTTTTCCCATTCGCTCAGATTTGCTTCAGAGCAAAACTTCAGGTCTTTGAGAAATCCTTCCTTGATTTGAGAACATACCCCCTGATCGTAGATGATGGCATTTACTTCGAAGTTCTGGTCGAAACTGCGAATGTCCATATTGGCAGTTCCGACGGAGCAGAATACATCATCCACAAGCATCAGCTTGGAGTGGGTGAATCCTTTCCTGAAATGGTGTACGTGGATTCCGGCTTCGAGCAGGTCTCCGACATAGGACATCGTACCCCATCGCAGGATTCGGTTGTCGGAATATGCCGGAAGCATAATCCGCACCTCCACTCCGCTGAGCGATGCGGTTGTTAAGGCGGTGAGGATGCTTTCGTTGGGGATGAAGTAGGGAGAAGCGATGTAAATGTATTTTCTGGCGGTTGCAATGGCTGTGAAATAGGCTTGCATGATGCTTGCCCAGTCGGAGTCTGGACCGCTGGCGGCTATCTGCACGAGACATTTGTTTGTGTGTGTGTTTCTGCGTTTGAACTGTTTCCAGTCCAGTTGCTCCCCGCTCACAAAATACCAGTCAATCAGGAATACGGAGTGTAGAGATTGAACCGCTTCTCCCTGTAACTTCAAATGGGTGTCATGCCATGAGCCAACTTCTTTGTTCCCGCTTACGTAGCGGTCGGCAATGTTCAGCCCACCCACGAATCCTTCTTTCCCATCCACCACAATGATTTTCCGGTGGTTTCTGTAGTTGATTTTGTTTGCCAGGTATATAATTCTTACAGGCATGAAGGCATACAACTCTGCGCCTGCTTTCTGCAAACTTTCAATGAACTCGCTGCTGAGGCTCCAGCTTCCCAGGTCATCGTAGATGAGACGAACTTTCACGCCTTCGCGGGCTTTGCGAACCAATACATCGCGGATCATGTTCCCAATATGTCCGTCCTCGATGATGTAATACTCCATGTGGATGTATTGTTTGGCCTGTTCCAGGGATTGCAGTATGGAGCGGAAGGTGTTTTTGCCGTCAATGAGCACTTCCACCTGGTTGTATTCTGTCAGCAGTGCTTTGTTGCTGTTCAGAAGCAGCTTCATAATGCTCTTTTTCTCTTTGATCTCCTCGGTGTAGTCCAGGATGCGTTCTTCAAAGTTGTGCATCTGTCGCTCGCTCATTTTGCTCAGATTCTCCAGGTCTTTGAGCCCTTTGCGGGAAAACAGCTTTTCTTTTCGGTAGTTCTTTCCAATATAGAAATAGAGAATAATCCCGGCAATGGGGATGAAAGAAATCACCAGAATCCAGGACATGGTTTTTGCCGGGTTCCCCCTTTGTTGTACCACCAGCACGACCATGAATACAATGGTGAGGATGTACAGGAATGTGAAAGTAACATTCCAGCTGATGCTTTGGGGAAATAGCTCGGGGAACATAATCTCATTTACTGTTTAAAGATTCATATTTTCTTTGTTTACTTGTTGGCTGTGTATTTCTTGTTATTTGGAATTGTTTTTTACCTTTAGAAAAAAAATTTATGCCCCGGGG
>DFUR01000086.1 GCA_002380425.1 Bacteroidales bacterium UBA4181 | reverse complement strand
CCAGATGCCTGTGGTGCAGCAGCGGTGTCTGGAGGAGAATCATTCCTTTCTGTGGGCCTCCAATTTTAGCCTGGGGGTGAACATTTTTTTCAGAATCAATTCCTTTTTGGCAAGGATTATGAACCGTTTTCCGGATTACGAGCCGGACATTGAGGAAACACACCATACCCAGAAGCTGGATGCGCCCAGCGGTACCGCCATTTCTTTGGCAGGGGGGATTATCAACGAACTGGACCGTAAGAACGGCTGGCAGCTGGACCGCAAGGACAATGACAGGAAGCTGAAGATTTCGGCCATTCGCCGCGACAAAGTGCCCGGAACCCATGTGGTGAGTTACCGGTCGGAGGTTGATGACATTCAGATCACCCATACTGCCCACAGCCGCAGGGGTTTTGCCCTGGGAGCGGTTCTGGCTGCCGAATATCTGTGCGGCCGCCGAGGCGTGTACACCATGGATGATTTACTAAATATGGACTGATATGAAGGTTGAACGTTCGCAATGGATCCGTTTCGGGGTCGTTTGTTCTCTGTATCTCCTATGGACGCTATGGGTGGGAAGTTGGTGGCTGTTGCTGGGTGTCCCTGTTATTGTGGATCTGTACCTGACCAGGAAGGTGAACTGGACTTTCTGGAAGAAAAGAACCGGGAAGAACAGCAAGCTGGTGGAATGGCTCGATGCCATCATCTTTGCCTTTGTGGCGGTGTCGCTGATAAACATCTTCCTTTTTCAGAATTATGTGATTCCTTCCCCCTCGATGGAGAAGACGTTGCTGGTAGGGGATTATCTGTATGTGAGTAAGGTCCGCTTTGGCCCCAAGCTCCCCAATACCCCGCTTTCCTTTCCTTTTGCCCAACATACCATGCCGCTTACCAAGGGGGTGAAGTCCTATCTGGAGTGGATTCGCTGGCCATACAAGCGTCTGGCTGGGTTTACCTCTGTCCGGAACGATGATCTGGTGGTTTTTAATTTTCCGGAGGGGGACACGGTGGTGATTGAATATCCCAATGATAGTTACTATGCCCTGGTTAATTCAACAGCCGAGACTCTTAGGCTCAGGGATGTAGCCGCCAGGGGCGAGGTGTTTAGCGCCGACCGTTACCTGCAGATGTCCCGCAAGTTTATTGCGGACTCCTATACCGTGGTCACCCGTCCTCCGGACAGACGAGAAAACTACATCAAGCGCTGTGTGGCCATTCCGGGCGACACCCTGGTAATAAGACATGGGCAGGTGTATATCAACGGGAAACCTCAGGCACCCATCGAACACTTGCAGTATCGTTATGCGGTTCAGACCGATGGCTCCCGAATCAATCCCAAAATGCTCTCCCGTCTGGGTATCTATCAGGATGATGTTGGGGAAATGGGCCCTTCGGAGTTCAGCATTCCCATGACCGAGGCTGTGACTGAGGAGGTGAAAAAACTTGGAGTGGTCCGTTCTGTTCAAAGAATTGAGGATTCGGGATACAATTCCCAGATTTTTCCTCAGGACCCCCGCTTTGGCTGGAATGCGGACAATTTTGGCCCGCTTTGGATTCCTCGTAAAGGGGCAACCATCGTGCTGGATTCTGCAAACATGGCTCTCTACCGGCGTGCCATAACCGTGTACGAAGGGCATCAGATCGAAGTGCGCCAGGGGGTGGTGTACCTTGACGGACAACCTGCTACTACCTACACATTTGCGATGGACTATTATTTTATGATGGGTGACAACCGTCACGATTCCTCGGACTCCAGATACTGGGGATTTGTGCCGGAGGATCATATCGTCGGTTCTCCTCGCGTAGTGTGGCTCTCTCTGGATAAGGAGAAGACATTCCCGTTCAACATTCGCTGGAAGAGGTTTTTCACCCCTGCCCATAACTAATCTCATGAGCCTGCGTCCCAGCCTGCTGTGTGCCGGCGATCAGGTCGCTGTGGTGGCTCCTGCCGGAAGGGTTGAGCTTCAGCGGGTTTCTCCCGCCCTGGATTTGTTGCGTTCCTGGGGCCTGGAGGTTCTCACCGGCCCGACGGTGGGAAGCCGATATTTTCAGTTCTCGGCCGACGATGATACCCGGTTTGCTGATTTACGGTTCGCGCTGGAACATCCCTCCGTAAAGGCTGTTTTTTGTGCCCGGGGCGGGTACGGACTGGTTCGCCTGTTGCCTCGTCTGCAGGCTTTGGCCGGAACCCTCACACCTCGCTGGGTGGTAGGATACAGCGACATCACCGCCCTTCACAGCCTCATCAACTGTACCTACGGGTGGCAGAGTGTTCACGGCCCTATGCCCGCGGGATTCGAACCCGGCCCCGAGCATGCTCAATCCTGGGAGCTTTTGCGGCAGATGCTTTTTTCCGGACAGGCCTCCTGTCTGGTTCCCCCTCATCCGCTCAACCGATTCGGGAGTGCCTCTGGTGTGCTTACCGGGGGAAATCTTTCGGTTTTGCACGGACTCACCGGAACCCCCTTTTTCCCCTCTGTGAAGCCCCGGATTTTGTTTCTCGAGGAAGTGGGTGAGGCCATGTACCACGTGGACAGAATGATGCTGAACCTCAAACTAAGCGGAGTGCTCTCGGGGCTGAGCGGCCTGATCGTGGGAGGTATGACCGATATGAAGGATGATGCTTCGGTCTTTGGGAAAGATGCCTGTGCCATTATCCGGGAGCATGTTGAGGAGTACGATTACCCCGTGATTTTTGGCTTTCCTGCCGGCCATGATGCTCTCAACAGGCCCCTGCTGATGGGGGCTGAATGCTCTTTGGAAGTAGGTCAGAGCGGTGTTGTTCTGTCGTTCCCCTGAAGGAGTGAGGCTTCGTAGGTGGCTTCATCGGGAAGTTGGAACTCCTGTTCGGTCATTATGGGGAGAATCATCACAAAGGAGGCTCCTAACCGAACTTTCGGGTAGAGTTTAATGGTCCCTCCCACCGAGTGCACCACGCTCATGACGATGGCCAGCCCGATTCCTGAGCCACTGCTCTTGGTGGTGAAGTTGGGCCTGAAAATTTTGTCGTGCATTTCTTCGGGGATACCCACCCCATTGTCCCGAACCCGGATATAGACCTTATCTGCTCTGCAAAGCAGGTCCACCCTGATTTCAGGGGGACGCTCTTCTGAACGGGCCTGAATGGCATTCCTGAAGAGATTCACAAATACCCTCAGCATCTGTTCCCGGTCGGCATAGACATATACCTGGCTGTGACCGTGGAAGTTCAGCTTAAAGCTGACATTGTCACTGGCAAACAGAATCACGGTGTTGTGGATGCAGGTGATGATATCCACCCGAACCATATTGGCCACAGGCATCTTGGCAAAATTTGAGAACTCCCGGGCAATGGAGGAGAGGGTGTCAATCTGTTCGAGCAAAATACCCGGAGTTTTGGACATATATCGCTCGAATTTGTCGGACTGTCCTTCCCAGGCCCTCTGCAAGTACTGAATGTGTACTTTCATGGGCGTCAGGGAGTTGTTGATTTCATGGGCTACCTGTTTGGCCATCTCCCTCCAGGCGAGTTCTCTTTCGGAAGAGGCCAGCTTCTGGGCGTTTTGTGCCAGCTCCCCAATCATCCGGTTGTATTCGTGCACCAGTCCGCCAATTTCATCTACGCTGTTGTACTGAATCTTCTCATTACCTCCTTCCAGCCGGATGCTCCGGAATTTTTCCTGAATGATTCTCAGGGGCAGGGTGATGGTGTTGGAAATAACTACGGATATGGAGAAGGTAATCAGCAGAATGATCAGGGCCACATTCACCACAGTCACCACCACATTGGTGATCTCGTCCAGCAGTTGCTCCTGCTGGGTGAAATGGGGCAGATTGAGGTAGGCAATCGGGTCGTTGTTGTCATTAACGATGGTCCGGTAAGCGGAGAGGTAGCTCATCTCCCCGATTTGCTCTTCCTGAATGAGCGAGACATTCAGATTTCGGGAGAGCTCGGTGTAGGCCACAGGATTGAGGTTTCGGCCAATAAGCCCGCGAAGGTATATCTCAGGCCGGGACGATACCATCAGCTTTCCGGAAGGGGAGAACAGGTTGATATCTACCAGGAAGGAGTTGGAAAGCCTCACCAGCTCATCGCTGAGCTGTCGTTCCGACTGGGGATTCGCCGGGTTCAGGGATGGCCCGGAGGACAGCAGTTCCAGGTAGATGGACTGCATCTTCTCCAGGAGCATTTCGGATTGTTTTTTCTGGTACTGGTCAATGACGTAGATGACGGTTCCGATGCCAACGCCAATGAAGGACAACAACAGTATAATCATCATGGAGTACTGAATCTTGTTCTTGAAGTTCCATGCCAGGAGGAACCTGATGCGTGGCCGTCGCTTGATGAGCACAGCCAGGGTGAGCAGCAGGAAATAGGAAACAAAGAAATAGGCAAAAAGAATGGCCAGACTGATAAACCGGGGAACGGGCGTGCTGAGTACAATGATGTCCGAGTCGGTGGGCCGGAATACCAGATGGATGTACTTGTTGTACCTGATGCGGGCATTTTTTTGGGTATTGTTTTCAAAGACATCCGAAGTGAGGTTGTATTTGAAGTCCCCGTTCTGCACCATCAGGCGGCCTTTGTGGTATTTGGCGTAGGAGTAAGCTTTGAGTTCGCTGGAGTAGTAGGTCCTTTCGTCCATGAGCAGGGCAGGGTAACCGATGGCCTGCGGGGCGATGAAGGCATCCAGTTTGATGAACAGATAGGCCGACATCCCGTACACTTTGGAGTCCATCAGGTACCAGGACAGGTAGGAACTCTGTCCGGTGAGGTTGTCAATGAACCAGATGTCTTTTCTGGGGAGTTGAACCCCATTGTTCTGATACATCTCGGTGAAGAAATCCACGCAGTTGACCATCCGGTTCTCAGGGCGGACTTCAAGGTCATCCAGGGGCCGGCAAACCGGAGCCTGAATGTTGTACCGGTCATTGATATAGCCAAAGAAGTAGTTCTGCCGCAGATAGTCAATTACTTCGTTCTGTTTGTTTACGTCCATGGTGGCTTCAATGGCCAGGTCGCACAGAATACTGTCCGTACGAATGCGCTCATCCATATTAATGAGCAGATGTTCTGCCACCGGATCGTGCAGGGAGGAAAGATTGCTGGCGCGCAGCTCCATCTCGCGGTCAAGGCGGATTCCGGAGTAATGGGTGATGAGGGCCACCGTGAGCAGGGAGAAGATAATCAGCAGATACACCTGGGAACTGTAGCTGTAGTGCGGTGGCTCGGGCTTCCGGATAAAGGCAATGTATATGGCCATCACCAGCAAACCTGCCATCAAAAGGAAGTTGGGGATGTTTCCTCTGAGTCCGGCAATCAGGGCGTAGCCGGCGAGGGTACACCCAAACCAGATGGCAAATTGTCTCCAGGTCATTTGTTGCTGGCAAAAGGCAATGATCTTGTCTGCAAGCAACGCGAAGGAGAGCAGAAGCATCAGGAGGATGAGCATACACACCAGGCCGGCCTGGGATGCCAGCAGGATGGGGCTCTGGGGGGTGAACAGGGTGGAGTTGAGCACCAGTTGCCCGATAATGCTCCGGATGCCCATAAAAAAGCCAATGCCGCCCAACTGGGCCAATACGGCCAGGACATAGAAGTGGTGCCTGGATTTAAGGTCTGAAGGGAAGTGATAGTTGCTGTGAAAGGCAATGGCAGCGAACAGAGTCAGGATGCTCCAAAGGAACAAATCGCCCAGGGAGGGAAACAGGTCGGAGGAGGCAAAAATTTGCGGCTGAAAGAGCTCCAGGTCATATATAGCCTGGGGAATATGCAGGTATTGCATCAGAAGCTTCAGCCCGAACAGAAAGAGGATAACCAGGGCAATGAACTGGTTGCGCTCCGTTCGGGTGGTCAGCAGGCGGGTGACGGCCCCGAAGAAATAGAGGATGAGCAGGAACCCGATAAAAAAGCAAACACTGGGTATCACCACCTGGTATGCATAGGGTTTGATCTGATCGAACACCAGAGAAAACAGAAACTCGGCATTCTTCCCGTACACCGGATAAGACCCTTCCAGAATGGCAGGGGAGAATTTCACGGTTGGAGGTAGCCCCAACCCATCTTCAAAGTCATTGGTGAGGTATTTGTTCTCGAAGGCGTACAAATGCCTGATGAGCATCAATCCAACCAGCTGGTATCCTTCCAGATCTCTTTCGAAGCCCACGTACCATCCGTTGTCCAGTTTTACAGAGAAGCTTTTGTTCCTGGCTGATGGCGGAAGCCTGACCAGAGGTACTTCGCTGTCGGACCAGTACACAAGGGAATCGTTCTGGAGTACAAAAAAGGACAAACCTTCCTTCTTCAGGGACGATGCTGTTTCGCGCAGGGCATATCCAGGGGAATGCAACTGCAGGGGATGCTTCATGTCGTTCTGCAGCCCGTCCAGTACGCGTAGCAGAATCTCTTCCCTGTGGCGAACGATTCTTTGTACCTTCCTGGCATGCATCGCCTCGTAGTGGGGTACCAGAATGTCCGACTGGAACAGCATGCCAAGGAGGATCATCAGCAAGGGCAACACCAGGAACACCGGGGAGTATGCTTTTACCCGGGTGATGCTGAGGCGGAACCTTCTGTGTCTATTCCTAAGGATGTTCATGCTCATGCGTGATGATAGGGCTCTCCCCGGATGATGGTAAGCGCCCTGTATAATTGCTCCAGAAAGAGCAACCGAACCATCTGGTGGGAGAAGGTCATCCGGGACAGGGAAATCGTTCCTTGTGCCCGCTGGTACAGTTTATCATGGAAACCGTAAGGCCCCCCGATAACAAACACCAGATTGCGGGTGCTTTCGAGCATTTTCTTTTCCAGAAACCGGGCCATTTCGGTAGATGAGAACATCTCCCCACGTTCGTCCAGCAGGAATATGTCGTCTTTGGGAGAGATTTTCTCCAGCAGGGCTGTGGCTTCCAGTTCGGACTGCCGGGCAGGCGTCATCTGCCCTTTCCGCACGTCGGGAATGGTGATGGCCTGAAAATCCAGGTATTTGCCTATCCGGGATTCGTAGAGCTCCGTCCCTTGCCTGAGGTAGGGTTCGTCGGTTTTTCCAATCCAGAACAGGGTAATTTTCATGGTACGGTGATTTATCCGGATATCATGGCAGCGAGCTGACGGGTAAGCGATGGCCGCGCATAGCTGTCGGAGGGGCCGGGCTGCCAGGAGGACGGGCCTTCGGGAGGGGATACAAAGGGGAACAGGAATGCGGCAATGCCTGTGGCATCCCGGTATTCGAAAGTACTCCCTGCCTTACATTCCGAAAGAATGGCGGCGGCATCTCCGTCCACGGGGCCCAGGCACAGCACCGGCCGCTGAGCTGCCAGGTATTCAAACAGTTTTCCGGTCAGAATGGCCTTGTTATTGGCCACGCCCGGGATGACCAGCAAGAGGACGTTGCTGTTGCGCATAATGTCAACGGCACAGGCATGTTCCACATAATCGGTGAATATCACCTGGCTGGACAGCCCGCGTCGGCTGACCTCGGTGGCAATGGACAGGCTTTGCTTGCCCACAAACTTCACCCCGGGGTACAGACCCCGGCTTCCGAGCAGCGAGAGCGCATCGAAAAGCCCATCGAGAGGGTAATCGGAGGTGATGGTGCCCACAAAGGTGATGACCGGTTCGACAGGCGGGGGAGGGGGGGGGGCGGGGGAGTCATCGGGGGCGGATTCGGTGGGGGTGGACTTGTAGCTTTCCGGGGGAAAGGAGGGCTTTGGCCTTGTTCTTATACACATATGACGG
>DFUR01000022.1 GCA_002380425.1 Bacteroidales bacterium UBA4181 | reverse complement strand
CCCGATATGGGGGTACGTCAGGTGCCTTTTTCCCGGGAGCTTTTCATAGAACGGGATGACTTTAGGGAAAACCCGCCCCGGAACTACTTCAGGCTTTCCCCGGGGGCTGAGGTGAGGCTCCGATACGGATACTTCCTGCGTTGTGATGAGGTCATCCGGGATGCGGCTGGAAATGTGACTGAGCTGCGGGGCACTATTGACCCCGAATCGCGCGGAGGACAATCTCCCGACGGCCGGAAGGTGAAGGGAACCATCCACTGGGTATCGGCGCGTCACGCCCTGCCTGTGGAGACCCGGCTGTACGACAGGCTGTTTATGACAGAGGCTCCCGATGATGTCCCCGAAGGTCACGACTACAAGGAATTCCTGAATCCCGATTCTCTGAAAAAGGTTTCGGGTTGGGTGGAGCCTTCGGTCGGGAAGGCGGTTTCGGGGGATACGTTCCAGTTTGAACGGCTGGGATATTTTTGCGTTGATCCAGACAGCACCCCCGGCCACCTGGTGGTCAACCGGACGGTAACGCTGAAGGATTCCTGGGCCAAACAGGGCTCCAAATCTTAATTCACACTCGGATGGTATTGTTTTACGACCTTTCTCTCTTGTGCTACATTCTGGCTATCCGGCTGGCCGCCCTGTGGGGCAATGAGAAGGCTCGCCTTTGGGTCGCCGGCCGCCGGAACTGGAAACAACGCTATCCGGAGCTATGCCGTTCTGACCGTCCTGCTATATGGGTGCATTGTTCCTCATTGGGAGAGTTTGAGCAGGGGCGTCCGCTGATGGAGGACATCCGGGCCCGTTTTCCTCAGTACCGCATTGTGCTCACATTCTTCTCCCCCTCGGGGTATGAGATTCGCAAAAACTATCAGGGTGCCGATCTGGTGTGCTATCTGCCTGCTGACACATCGGCCAATGCCCGCTTCTTCCTCGATCTCATCCGCCCCGAAAAGGCGTTCTTTATCAAATACGAGTTTTGGTGGCACTATCTGGCTGAAATGAAAAAACGAGGCATCCCCGTTTACTTGGTGTCGGCCAATTTTAGGGATGAGCAAGCTTTTTTCCGGCCCTATGCCGGGTGGTACCGAAAGTTTCTGGAGTGCTTTGCTCATATTTTTGTTCAGAATGAACGCTCCCAGGTGTTGTTGTCCGAAGCCGGAATACACAATGTTACCATCACCGGAGATACCCGCTTCGACAGGGTCTGCAGGGTGTCCGATGCTGCTATGGAATTGCCTCTGGTGGCTGCCTTCCGGGGAGATTCTCTTTGTCTGGTAGCCGGAAGCACCTGGCCTGCTGATGAGGATTTGCTGATTCGGTTTATGAAAGAGCAGCCCTTGCCGGTCAAATGGATTATTGCTCCGCACGAAATATCCGAACACAATATTCAGCGTTTGATGGAAGCCATCCCGCTCCCGGTTGTACGTTATACCCGCCTCTCCCGTGAAGAGGGAGCCCATCTGGGGGATGCATCATCAGGGGTGCTGATTGTGGACAATATGGGCATGCTTTCTTCGGTGTATCGTTACGGGGATGTGGCCTTTATCGGGGGCGGTTTTGGAAAGGGGATTCACAATACCCTTGAGGCGGCAGCATTTTCTATCCCGGTGTTGTTCGGTCCCAGGTATCACAAGTTTCAGGAGGCTGTGGGGCTCATCGCTTCCCGGGGCGGATTCAGCGTGGAGGGCTATGCCGGCCTGAAAGAGCACTTGTCGCGTTTGCTCCTGGATTCTGAGGCCCGCAGGGAAGCCGGAAATATCGCCGGAGCTTATGTTGCCTCGGGAAGAGGCGCTACCCAAAAGATTCTGGAGAAAGTATTTGTCTGATGATGAACAGCAGGGCGGCCATTATCCGTGCATCCGTGCTGGTGGTACTGATTCTTTGGTGCGGGGGGTGTTCCGTCCGGCGGAACACCATGTTTTCGCGTACCTACCACAGTCTGACCACCCGGTACAATGTACTGTATAACGGGCAGGAGCGCTTCCGGAAGGCTGTCCGGTCGCTGGAAGAAGCCGGCGGTGATGACTTCGCCCGTTTGCTCCCGGTATTTCCCGATGATGTCACTGGAGCTTATGCGCAGGACATGGACTATGTCCTCGCCAAGGCCGATAAGGCCATCGCTCTGCACTCCATCAAAGCAAAGCCACCCATGGACCGGATGCGCCTGAGCCCCGAGCAGCTTAGATTCTACAACAAGAAGGAATTCAATGTGTTTTTGAGTGAATGCTATCTCCTCAAGGGGAAGGCATATTTCATGAAACAACAGTATCTGCCTGCTCTGGAGACCTTCAACCAGATGATTGAATTCTTTCCTGCAGAAAGAATTTTGTTCCACGCCGAACTCTGGCGCATCAGAACCTTGGTCCGGGCAGACCGGATGCAAGAGGCCAATGAGGCTGCAGAGGCCCTGCTGGACAATGAACAACTGCCCCCCGGGCGTCGTTACACAGCTGCTTTGTATGCCACCCTGGCCGAGAAGGCACTGGCTCAGGAGGATCTCGCGGGGGCTGCCGGGTATTTGGAAGAAGCCCTGAAGCACACCGGTCCTGCGCGCAGCGAGCGTTCCCGGGGCTATTTTCTGCTGGGGCAGCTTTACCAGCAGGAGGAAAAGGATGCCCAGGCTTTGCAGGCTTATGAACTCGCTGCCCGCAAGGGAACCCCTGAGCTTACCCTTCATGCCCGGCTGCGGGCCATCCTGCTGGCTGCCGGCGGGGCTTCCCCTGAGGGGTCTCCCGCTCAAGCCCAGGACGCAGCCCGGTTGCAGCTCCGGCGGTTGCTCCGCGAAGACCGGTACCGTGCGTTTCATGCTGCGGTGTACTATGTGTGGGGCGAACTCGAAGAGCAGGCCGGGACACCAGAGCAGGCTCTGGATTATTATCTGAAATCTCTTTCTCTGAGTGGGGCAGATTCTTCCCGGAAAGGTGCAGCAGCACTCAAAGCCGCACGTCTGCTGGATACGCGCAAAGATTATCTGAGGGCTTCGGCCTATTACGACTCTGCTTTCTATTATCTGGGGTCTGAGTGGGAGGTGGCCGATTCGGTCCGGGTGCGCGCCGGGTATTTGTCAGACCTTGCGGTCAGCCTGAAAACCATTGCCCTTCAGGGAAGCCAGAATGCCTGGTACGATGCGGGATACCTGTACGCGCATACCCTCTCCGAGCCCCGCCGTGCGATTGCCTGCTTCAGAACATTGCTGGAACGGTTTCCGCAGAGCGCACTGCGGCACGGTGGGCAATATCATCTTTGGTTCCTGTATTCCAGGCTGGGGGTTCAGGACAGTGCAGATTGGTGGCGGGGCCGACTGATGGAGGAGGCTCCTGGGAGCCGTTTTGCCCTGATGGCATCCGGTGCCGGGGCAGACGGTCACAGCATTCGTTTGGGCTCTGAGGCCCTGTATCAGCAGGTTTTCGATGCTTTTGAGCGAGGAGACTATGCCCGGGTGATTGCTGATGTTCGCTCTGCTGACAGCCTGCCCGCTGATGACCCGCTGCGTGCGGCCTTCGACTATTTAGGCATAGTGTCCCGTGCGGCTTTGAGCCCCGACAGGGATTCTTTACCAAGCCGTCTGGCGGCATTCATCGGGGCGCATGAAGGCTCAGGCCCTGCAGTCGCTGCCCGTCAGCTTTTGTCTGTGCTGGAGCCGGATTCCATACATCTGTCCCGGCCGGCGCCGGATACCCTCAGCGGGGTGTTCAGCCCCGAGCGCAACCAGCCACATGCCGTGGGGGTGTGGCTTCATCCTTCAGACCCCGTCCCTCAATTCACATTTGATTTGTTCCGGTTCCATTCGGAGTATTTTGAGCAGGCTCCCCCGGCCATCCGTCCGCAAGGGTTGCTGCAAGGCAGGAACATGGTGTGGATTGAGTGGTTTGACTCATATCCGGCAGCACTCACCTACTATCGTACCTTGTCTGCACGCCCGGGAGTGTTGACTTCTCTCACGGCTCCCTTTGACCTGTTCGTGATTAGCCAGACCAATCAGGATTGGTTGCTCAAGGGCGCCTCACTCCAGGAGTATCTAGAGTTCTTCAGGGAACAGTATCTGAGCTCTGGCCTGTAGAATTTTCGGCGCAATAAAGATTTTCATGCACTACTTCCGGGACGTTCATGGACCTGCGGCTCATGCAGGCGGGCGGTGTGTTCAGGCAAGCTGAGGGTTCAGGCAGCAGCCATGGCATCTACCAGTTTGTCCAGAAATTCCTGGACTTTCCCGGCGACCATCATCCGGACCATGGGGTTGATGTCTGCCTGTAATTCCAGGGAGACCACTGTTTCGTAAGGTGCTGTGCTGTGGAGGTTCAACTGCAGGAATACATTCTCGGCATAGGAGGTTTCGATGGAGGCCCGGATTAGGCTGAAGGGCTGTCGTTCCACCACCCGCAGGGCTACTTTCCCGATGCCATCCACCTGGAAGCTGCAGTGATCGGGGGATGCTTCCCATTCCCGTACCTTGTCTTCAGGGACAAGAGCGGAGAATACGGAGAAGTCGGAAAGGAGTTCAAATATTTGTCTGTCAGAACGATGGATGGTTCTGGTCTTGCTTTTGAAAGGATTATTCACGTTGGTTGGTATTGGTTATTGATTCCAGGTATCGGGGGCGGACCGCCATTGCCGGAGCAACTCGGTGTCTGTATTCCGGATGTATCCGGAGGCAAGAGCGAGTTCCAGCAATTCCTCGTAGTGGGTCAGTGGAATCAGGGGACATCCGGCCTGGCGGAAATTGTCCCGGGCCGTGGGGAATCCGTAGGTGAATATACAGGTCATCCCCAGCACATCACACCCGCCTTCGCGCAAGGCCCTGACTGCTGCCAGACTGCTTCCGCCAGTGGAGACCAGGTCCTCAACCACTACTACTTTCTGCCCGGGGAGCGCTCTTCCTTCAATAAGGTTTTCGAGGCCGTGGTTCTTTGGAGCCGACCGCACGTACACCATGGGCAGGTTCATGGCATCAGCAACCAGTGCCGCCTGGGCAATCGCTCCGGTAGCCACTCCGGCGATGACCTCCGCACCGGGAAATTCTTTACGGATGGTCTCCACAAAACGGTCCCGGATAAAGGAACGGATTTCAGGGAAACTGAGGGTAATCCGGTTGTCGCAGTATATCGGCGACTTCCATCCGGAGGCCCAGGTAAAGGGTTTTGCCGGTTCTAACTTAATTGCTTTACTTTGTAACAACAACGAAGCAACGGACTGAGGGCTGGATGCCATGAATAATACTGTTAAGTGGTTTTGGTACGACAGGTATCTGGTGCTGCGGCACAAAGATACAAATATAGTTAATTCACCGGTTTCTGCGCAGGATATTGAGCGCGAACCCGAATTTTTGCATCGGCAGATAGCTCGCTTTGTGGCCGGTGAAGACGTGCCCCCTCTGGAGTATATTTCCGTGCGCTCTCTGGAGCGCGCACGGGACCGTCTGTTTCGGTTAATCCCGGCTGCAGGGGGGGTGGTGTTTGACCCTCAGGGGCAGGTGCTGCTCATCCGGAGGTTTGATCGCTGGGACTTGCCCAAGGGTAAGGCTGAGCCAGGAGAAGACATCCGGGACACAGCAGTCCGCGAAGTGACGGAGGAATGCGGGCTGGATGTTCCGCCCCTGATTGAGGATTTTTTGACGGATACCTGGCACATCTATCCGCACAAGGGCGGGCTGGTGTTGAAGCAGACTTCCTGGTTCCGAATGAAGCTCTTGCAGCCGGGGCGTCTGCGCCCGCAACAGGAGGAGGGAATTTCTGAGGTCCGCTGGATGAGTCCCGGGGAGGCGGCTGAAGCCAGCGCTGATGTCTATGCCTCGCTGAAGGAGGTGTTTGTTTGCTCCGGGATTGTTAATTCGTAAAATAGTATATTTTTGCGCAGAAATATATCCTATGAAGTTATCGGTTGCCTGGAAGTCGGTCCTGCTCATATTTCTGGTTTTGGTCCTGGACCAGATGCTTAAGATCTGGGTGAAGACGAATATGACCCTTGGGGAGGAGTTTCCTGTTCTTGGGGATTGGTTCCTGATTCATTTCACGGAGAACAACGGAATGGCATTTGGATGGGAGTGGGGCGGTCGTCTGGGCAAACTGGTCCTTTCGCTGTTTCGGCTGGGAGCGCTTGTTGCCATTGGGTACTACATCTACTGGTTGATTGCCCGTAAAGCTCCGACAGGTTTTGTGCTCAGCGTCTCCCTGATTTTTGCCGGAGCCGCAGGCAATATTCTTGACAGCTCCTTTTACGGTCTTATATTCAGCGAGAGTACCTATTATCAGGTGGCATCCATGCTCCCGGACTCAGGCGGATATGCTTCGTTCCTGCACGGGAGGGTGGTAGATATGTTTTATTTCCCCTTGATTCAGGGGGTGTATCCCGACTGGTTGCCTTTACTAGGAGGACGTGATTTCGTGTTTTTCAGGCCGATTTTCAATCTGGCCGATGCTTCCATCACAACCGCTGTGTTTATAATACTGTTGTTTCAACGCCAGGCCCTCAACGGGTTAGGCAATGCTCACTGATGATCTGTTATGGAATCTCAAAAAAAGAATTTGCTTGTACAGTTTACTGAGCGTTACGATCTGCCTCAGCAGCTTCAGCAAAAAGGGCTGTATCCCTTTTTCCGGGTCATCGAATCGGATCAGGACACCGAAGTGATTATCGGGGGTCGTAAGGTGCTGATGTTTGGCTCCAACAGTTATCTGGGCCTCACCAATCATCCCCGCATCAAACAGGCGGCAAAGGCAGCGATTGACAAGTATGGCACGGGCTGTGCCGGATCGAGGTTCCTTAATGGTACTCTGGACTTGCACCTGGACCTTGAAGCGAGGCTTGCCGCCTTTGTGGGCAAGGAGGACGCTCTGGTGTACAGTACCGGTTTCCAGGTGAATATCGGGGTAATCCCCACGATGGTTGGCCGCAATGACTACATTCTGCTCGATGAACTGGACCATGCCTCCATCATAGAGGGGAGTCGCCTGGCGTTTTCCAAGGTCATCAAGTATGACCACAACGACATGAACTCTCTGGAGAAGATGTTGCAACGCTGCGACCGCGATCGAATCAAACTGATTGTTGTGGACAGCGTATTCAGCATGGACGGGGATATTGCCGACCTGCCTTCCATCGTGCGGCTGGCACAGCAGTATGATGCTACGGTCATGGTGGACGATGCCCATGCCCTCGGTGTTATCGGGGGGCCATACGGAAAAGGCTCTGCAGCGCACTTCGGGCTCACCGACCAGGTGGACCTCATCATGGGAACGTTCAGCAAATCCCTGGCTTCCATCGGGGGATTTATTGCTTCGGACAAGGCCACCATCAATTACCTCAAGCATAACTCCCGCTCCCTCATTTTCAGTGCCAGCATTGCGCCTCCGGCTGCTGCCAGCGTACTGGCTGCGCTGGATGTCATTCACGATGAGCCCGAGCGTATTACCCATCTGTGGGAGATTACCCGCTACACCATTGCGGCCCTCCGTGAGGCGGGTTTTGACCTGGGAAACACCCAGACACCCATCATTCCCATTTTTATCCGGGATAATGAGAAGACCTTCCTTTTCACCCGCCAGTTGCTCGATGAGGGTATCTTTGTGAACCCTGTTCTGGCTCCGGCCGTGGCCAATGATGCCACCCTAATCAGGTTTTCCCTCATGGCCACCCACACTTTCGAGCAGGTAAACCGTGCCATTGACACTCTTTCGCGGGTAGCCCGGGAATTGGAAATCATTAAGCCTCAGCATGAGTGTTGTCGTTAAGGAAGTAGTCACCAGGAAGGACCTCAAGGCTTTTGTGCTCTTCCCCTTCCGCCTGTACCGGAATGCTCCCTTCTGGGTCCCTCCGCTGATTTCCGATGAACTCAGCCGGCTTCGCAAAGACAAGAATCCGGCCTTCGACTATGCAGAAGCGTGCTATTGGCTTGCGTACCGGGGGGATACCATTGTGGGGCGGATTGCCGGGATTATTCATTATGGGTTTATTGACAAGTGGGGCAAGAAACTGGCACGGTTCGGATGGGTTGATTTTGTGGACGATGCAGAAGTGTCCTCAGCACTCTTCCGTACTGTGGAGGAATGGGCCCGCAGCAAGGGCATGGAAGGCACCCACGGTCCCCTCGGATTCACCGATATGGACCCTGAGGGGCTCCAGATCACTGGTTTTGAGAATCTTCCTACCATTGCCAATATCAGCAATTACCCCTATTATCCGGAACATTTTGAGAAATTCGGGTATGTCTGCGATGCAGAGTGGATACAATACCGCATCAATGCTTCCCAGCCTGTTCCCGACAAAGTGCGCAGGGTCAATAATGTGATTCTTTCGCGGTACAATCTCAAATTGCTCCGTTTTCATTCCGTGCAGGAGTTGATTGCCCGCGGACGGGAGGTGTTTGAGGTTCTCAACACTTCCTTCGCTCACTTGTATGGCTTTGTCCCACTCACAGACCGCGAGATTGATTTTTACATCAGGCAGTATTTTTCGTACATCCGGCCCGAATATGTGAGCATCATCGCTGATCAAACCGACCGGATTGTGGGTTTTGCCGTGAGTATGCCCTCTCTTTCCCTGGCCTTCAGGAAGGCGCGGGGGCGGTTATTCCCCTTTGGGATTTTCCACATTCTCAGGGCTCTGCGCAAGAACGACACGGTGGACCTGTATCTCGAGGGGGTGCTCCCGGAGTGGCAGAGCAAGGGCATTGTTTCGTTGTTCTTCCACGACCTCAACAAGACATTCATTCGCGACAACATCCGGTATGCTATTTCCAATCAGCAACTGGTGAACAACCTGCATGCCGTTTCGATGTGGAAGAACTACGAGCGTGAAGAGTATTTCCGCCGCCGTTGCTATGTAAAACCAATCGGGGAGGCATGAAAAGAATCCTCATCACAGGTGCCAGTGGTTTTGTAGGCAGTTTTCTGGTGGAACACGGGCTGGAACTGGGATATGAGGTTACTGCGGGCATTCGGGCTAGCAGTTCCCGCCGTTATCTGCGCGATGAGCGAATCCGGATGGCTGTGCTGGATCTCTCCCGGACACAGGTGCTGACAGAGCAGCTGCGTTCCCTAGGGCGATTTGACTATGTGGTGCACAATGCCGGACTTACCCGGGCTCTGGACGGAGCCGATTTCGACCGGGTGAACCACCAGTACACCCGAAACCTTGCAGATGCCCTGCGGGCAAGCGGGAACATGCCCGATAAATTCATTTTTATCAGCAGTCTGGCTGCTTTTGGCCCTGGAAACCCCGATTCCATGGAACCTATCCGACTCACCGATACTCCGCATCCGGACACCCTTTACGGAAAGAGCAAGCTCAGGGCCGAGCAGTATCTCATGTCTCTGCCGGAACTGCCGTGGCTCATTCTGAGGCCGACCGGTGTGTACGGGCCCCGGGAAACGGATTATTTCCTGTTCCTGAAATCGGTACAACAGGGGATAGAGTTCCGTATGGGACGAAAACCCCAGATGCTGACGTTTATTTATGTCCGTGATTTGGTGCGACTGGTGTATGTGGCTCTGGAGGCACCGGTGGTGCGAAAAGCCTATTTTGTGGGTGACGGACAGGTGTATGACAGTCGCGAGTATGCCCGCATCGTGGCCCGCCATATCGGGAGGAAACCGCTGACGATAACGCTTCCCCTGGGCTTTGTTCAGGCCGTCTGTGTGCTTCTGGGTGCCTTGGGGAAGGTGTTTGGTTTTACTCCCACCCTGCACCCGGACAAATACCGGGTACTGCGCGTCACCAACTGGAACTGTGAAACCGTGCCGCTTGCGGAGGATTTTGACTTTAAGGCAGAATATGATTTAAACCGGGGCGTGGAAGAGAGCGTGGGTTGGTACCGCAGGGAGAAATGGCTGTGATGCGGTCGCTGAGGTTATTCCCTGCCGAGTGGATTACTCTGGGCTACCTTGTTTTGACAGGTTTGTGCCTGTTGCTCTTCGCCGGCCGACTGGAGGCCCCCCTGCCGTTTTTTGGATTTCGCCTCGGAGCTACCGGCCTGGTGCTGGTCCTTGCCGGGATGGCCCGGATTCACGACCGTCGCTGGCTGTTGTTTGTGCGGCATTTCTTGCCCTTTCTCCTGTTGGGGTATCTGTATTCCGAGACCTACTTTTTCAGGGGGTTCTTCCTTTCCGGACAGGATGCTTTCTTTTTTCAGGCAGATGCGTGGTTGTTTGGCGGCCAGCCCTCCCAGGCTTTCAGTATGCTGTTCCCTATGCGGTGGTTCAGCGAATTGATGTATGCCGGGTATTTTTCCTATTATCTGCTTTTTCTGGGCGTACCCCTGTGGTATTGGTTCCGTCGCCCTGAGTTGTTCCCCAAAGCCGTGTTTGTGCTGTTGGGCTCATTCTATCTGTACTACCTTATCTTCATTGTGTTGCCGGTGGCTGGGCCGCAGTTTTATCTGCCTCCCTCCCTGGCCACTGCCCCGGACGGATATTTTTTCAGCGACTTGGTACATCTTATTCAGGAGCATGGAGAAAAACCCACCGGAGCCTTCCCCAGTTCTCATGTAGGTGTCACAGTGGTAGCGCTGCTTCTGGCCTATTTCCCCTCCAGACGGCTCTTTGTGCTTTTGCTGCCTGTCGCCTTGCTTCTGATGTGTTCTACGGTCTATATCAAGGCACACTATGCTGTGGATGTGCCTGCAGGGATCATCACCGGAATAGTGTTCTATATAGTTGTGAGCAAGTCTTATAGCTGGTTCGGCAAGCACTAACCTTCCCTGTTTTGGGGGGCTTTTTGTGGCTCAGTAAACCTTCGGTCCGATTCGTTGTCTAAAGGGAACAACTGAAGTTTATTCCTGTGGAGATGATGATGCGTACTCCCCTCTTTTTGATTCCGTTGATGGTTTTGATAGCTTTTGCTATTCTGCCCTCAGGGATATGTGCTCCTGTGCTCTCCCCTGTTCACCGGGATTTTGAAGACCGGTGGACTTCCTCTGAAGAATTTGTAGTCTCCCGGCAGCAGATGTCTGCCGCGGGAGGGGTGTACACCATTCGGCGCCCCGGCACGTACCGGCTTTCGGGCGATCTCGGGCAGGGCCGGGTGGTGGTTGAGTCAGAGGGTCAGGCTCCTGTACGGATTCTGTTGAGTGGAGTCCGGCTGGCCTCTGCCTTGGGTGCCCCGATTGAAGTTGTCAAAGCATCCGGAGTAGTCCTCACGCTAATGGAGGGGCCTGCCAGTACCCTGCTTGCCCTTCCGGCAGTATCAGGGGGCGATGCCCCGAAGGCCGTGATTCAGAGTAGGGCACCACTTGCCATTTCCGGGAAGGGTGCTCTGGTTGTGGAAGGCAGGGCGCAGGACGGAATCAACGTCACAGACGGATTGCTCATCCAAAGTGGTTCCCTGACCGTCATGGCGGGCGATGAGGGTATCCGGGGCAAGGATTATCTGGTTGTCCGTAGCGGGGACATCCGCATCACTTCGGGTGGGGACGGAATGAAATCCGATCATGCAAAAGATACAACCAAGGGATATGTTGCCATATATAATGGAAATATTTCCATCACTTCCGGGGGGGACGCCGTGTCTGCCCGCACGGATCTGGAAGTCCGCAGTGGGAAGTTTCAGATTGTGGCCGGCGGAGGCAGTTCCCGTCAGCTCCCTGACAGTCTCTCGGCCAAGGGCCTCAAAGCTGGCCGGAAACTCATGATTCACGGCGGGCAGTGGGATGTCAGTGCTGCCGACGATGCGCTGCACTCCGGGAACCAAATGGTGATCGAAGGAGGCGAGATGGTTCTCGCAACCGGTGATGATGCCCTTCATGCGGACAGCCTGTTGCTTGTTCAGGCTGGGAATATCAGCATCCTCCGTTCCTACGAAGGCTTGGAGGCTTCGGTGATTGATATTCGGAGCGGGACTGTTTCGGTGGTTTCCAGCGATGATGGAATCAATCCAGCTTCCGGAGGTTCGGGCGAAGGTCCCGGTGGCCCTGGTTTTCCCGAAGGTATGGGCGGTCCTGGGTTTCCCCGTGGCCCTGGAGGTCCCGGATTTCCCGGCGGGATGGGTGGCCGTGGTGAAAGAGCATCCCGCGGAGATGGGGGCGGACGTATGGGTAATCCTGAGATGCAGGGCTCTGGGATGATGGGCCCCGGTATGATGCCCGGAGGGCCTGGAATGATGTTCGGGGGTATGCCGGGAGGGCCTGGAATGATGGGTGGTGGAAGAATGGGCTTCCCCGGAGGCTTTGGAGGCAACAATACCTTGTATATCCGGGGAGGGAATGTAGTGGTTCAGGCCGGCGGGGATGGCATTGATGTCAATGGTGCTTTGGAGATGAATGGGGGGCGGCTGGCGGTGCAAGGGGCGACTTTTCAGGGCAACGGTGCCCTTGTTTATGACGGAACCTTCCGGATTTCCGGGGGTATTGTGGTTGCTGGCGGAAGCGCAGGAATGGCACAGGCCCCCGGAGAGGGTTCCACCCCGCCTTCTGTTTTTTTTTGGTTTGGCTCGCCTCTGGCTCCTGGCGG
>DFUR01000049.1 GCA_002380425.1 Bacteroidales bacterium UBA4181 | reverse complement strand
GCGCCTGCAGGGTGCGGGCCCGGTCGCTTGCCGAAATACCGGTGGTGATGCCTGGGGCGATCAGATCGACCGAAACAGTGAACGCTGTGTTTTGAAGGGCGTTGGAGTTGCTGACCATGAGTTGAATGTCCAGCTCCTTGCAGCGGTCTTCGGGCAGCGGGGCACAAACCAGGCCTTTCCCGTGGGTGATCATGAAGTTGACGATCTCAGGGGTGACTTTCTCGGCAGAACAGATAAAGTCACCCTCATTCTCACGCTGTTCATCATCAACCACAATGATGACTCCGCCATCGGCAAACACCCTGACGGCCTCTTCTATGGTGTTAAACTTTGTTTTGCTGCTATCCATATGCATGATGCTAAATGTTGTCTTCTCCTTCAAGAATGATGCCCGAAAGTACTCCGGCCATCGTGTTGTTTTGTTTGATCAGGTCCAGCAGGCTCATCCGCAGGCGTGCCCGCTGAATCACCACCTTGACCCATAAATACAATCCTGCCGGGAACAACAGGGTATAGACAGTCTTTTTCCAGTGTTCGTGCGGGGGAATTCCAGGCTGCTCAAAAGAAATGCCCGAATTCCGTGCCATTTGTTCCCAAACGGAGGGATGGTCCACTTGCTCAAGGGCGGTCCGGAGATGGTGGTGTCTGGATGCCAGCGCTGCCAGCTCGGGGTCGGCTGAGGTAATCCAGATTTCATGGTACAGGGGGGCTTTGCTGATGCGGGTTCGCATATAGCGCAGGACTTCCCGGTTGAGGTTCCTGAGGTCCTCGGCAATCATCTGCAAATCGGCTGCTTGTTTCACTCCTGAAGGCTTCTGAAGCACGTGGGTGGTTTGAGGGAACAACCAGAAGGTTAATCGTTTGAATATATTCTTGTATAAGTCCGAAGTCATGAGGGTTGAGTCCCGGGTAGCCTGATAGAGCAGGAAGATTCCGATGGGGAGCAGCACTGCCGGGGCCAGCCACATGCCTTCCCAGGGAAGAATCACTCCTTGTTGGGCCGATTTCTTCCCGATGATCATGATGACATAGAACAGGATGAAGAACATCACAGCTACCAGCACCGGGGTTCCCAGTCCGCCCTTTCGGATAATGGCGCCCAAAGGGGCTCCGACAAAGAAGAACACCAGACAGGCAAAGGAGAGCGAGAGTTTGTTGTGCCATTCTATTCGGTAACGTCGGCTGGCATTCTGCTGATCCTCAAAGAGGGGTTTCATGGACTGCGCATCGGCAGCTACCGTGCGGGCATAATAGAGGGCCGTTTCCAGTGCTTTCGTTCGCTCTTTTTCCCCCAACTGGCGAAATCCGTCCAGGGGCGTTACCGGCATCCGGGCAGCACTCAGGTAGAAACGTGAGGCCCCCAATAGGTATTCAAACCTTTGCAACAACACGCCTTTAAGATAGTAAGCCCGGTCGTTCAGGGCATTATCCAGGGAATCGGCGTGGTGTTGCAGTTGGAAGATATTCATCATCTGATGCCCCTGCTTGAGCATGCTGTTGTCGGTTTCTTTTAGACCGAAATCCTTGAGCTCCAGCCGAATTACCTGTTTGCCCACGATGTCCCGGCGGAATGGAAGGGTTCGGGAATACTGGTTTCGGTTGCCCAGCACTTCAGAGTATGTGGTGCCGTTGAACAGAGTAATCTCCAGAAACTTCTTGTCATCAGTGAAGCGCATCGTTCCGGAATCGGCCAGGGTGACCGAGGCATTGCCAACATACTCGGAGTGGTTGTAAATCTGTATGTGGTACAAAAGATCAGAGCGAGGGTCCTTTTCTCCGATACGAATGCTGTATCCTTCCAGGTCATGGAAAAACACCCCTTGCCTTATCTGCAGTTCGTACTTGGCCTCGCGGATGGAGTTGAGCAGTTTCTGAGCCTGCAAGTTGGTATAGGGGGTGACGTTGTTGAAGAAATAGAATGCACACAGGCTGATGGCAAAGGCGGCTGCAAAAAGCGGCATGAGGATGCGCCTGAGCGAAATGCCCGCAGATTTCATGGCGATAAGTTCATAGCGTTCTCCCAGGTTGCCCAGTGTCATGATGGATGCCAGGAGGATGGCTAAAGGAAAGGCCGTGCTTGCAAGTCCTGCCGAGGCGTAAAGCAGTAGCTCGGCAATGACCCCCATTCCCAGCCCTTTCCCGACCATTTCGTCCACGTACCTGAACAGGAACTGCATCAGCAGGGCAAATACCACGATGGCAAAGGTCATGATGAATGGCCCGATGAACATCTTGAGTATGTACCTGTGGAGTATTTTCATATTTGATTGATTCCTTGTTGGTTAATCATGAATGAGCCGGATTCTTTGCGTTGTAGCATCATCTGGAGCACCACGTCCGGAACCGCGTCTTCAGCCTGGGGAGCATAGTGGATATCGGCCCAGAAATAGGGTTTCTCATGATGCCCGGTAATCCATTTCCAGGGAGTTCCTCCGGGAGGGCAGGGTTGGACGAGGATGCATGGCAACCCATAAGTGATGCATTTTCTCCACAGCGCCTGGGACATCGCCTCGTCAGAGGCAAAGTCCAGAATGATCTGCACCCTCCTGTGCTCTTGTTCTACCCACAGCGGGAGCGCGTCATCCCCGGCAGGGGGCTCGACGATGTCTCTGAAGCCCTCCGAACGCAGCAGGGCAGACATAGCACGTCCGGGATTCTTGGAGGTTCCGGTAACAACAATCATGGGGGCGTTATATGCCGCAAATATCGTTAACTTGAGCATCATCTACAAATATTCCCCATTGGACTGTGATAATTCTTTGGTTATTTATAGATTTGCATGACCTGTCTGAACCCTTGATACGATTCGTTATGAAGAAGATTTTTGCTGCGTTGTTCGTTGTGTGCCTGTCCCTGAGTACGGGTTTTTCCCAGTCACGCTCGGTCTCTAATGCTTCAGCGATGGCTAAGGCTGCCGAACGGCAGGATACCAGCGTACTGAAATTTGACAAAATGGCTCATGATTTTGGGGCCATCCCGCTTAACGGGGAAGCAACAGTGGTGTTTACCTTTGTGAATCGTTCCAAGAAGCCGGTATCCATCCAGGCCACTTCAACCTGTGGCTGCACCGTCCCGGATTATCCTACCCAGCCTGTCCGTCCCGGAGCAAAAGGTACGATCAAAGTGCAGTATATCTATACCAACATGCCCGGGATGTTCCAAAAGGATGTGGAGGTGACTACACTTTCGGGTGAATCCAAAACCTTTGTGCTTACCATCCGTGGGGTGGTGGACTCCAAACCCGCTCAGTCTGCTCCTGCCCGGAAGTAACCTTGCTTGGTTTCTCGATGTTTCTAATGGGATGCAGTGCGCTGACAAACAGTGTATTGTTCCTTTTTTCCGGATTTTTTTTCCAGATACTGCTGTAATCAAAAAAATGCGTATCATTGCATCGCGTTTTGTGAGCGCAATTTGGGATTTATCCGCTCAAATTTTATACGACCAAAATTCAGACCGAAGGAACCTTTTTCCCACGTTTGTAGCGGTGGCTATAAGAAGAGAGTAGTTTCTTAAAACAAAATTTTTTTTATTTCAAGAAATGAAACTTCCGTTAACATCACTAAAAAACTGCGCAACGGTTTATCGTAGTTTTTCCTCCTTTGTCCGGTTGTATATCCTCAATCTGAATCTTATCGTTTACTTCAGTTAAAGATACCTCCGTTTTCTGACCGCTTTTCCCTGCCAGGCAGGGAGAAGTGATGGTATCGTTCCTATCCGCATTCATGCTGAGTATGTCCGCTTGTTGCAGCACGGCTGCACCTATATTGTTTAACCAAATATTTTTTTATGTACCGAGATGATCAGACAAGAATTATTGAAAGCGCAGTCCCTCCGGACGGATGGACTTAATCTGGAAGGCATTACCATAGGTAACCGAATTCCAAAGGATTATTTTGAAACCAAAGGCTGCGGTGAGAGCGATATCACCATTCATGCAGGTTCCTATCACCTGGCACTCAGGGAAGCGGGAATTGAAATGTGCAACATCATGACGTATTCTTCCATCCTTCCGGGCATTGCCCAACGGGTAGAAAAGCCCTCGCACATCACACACGGGGCGGTGATGGAGTCTATTATGTCGGTGTGCCACGCGGAAAAGGGCCAAAGGGCCACTGCCGGGATTATTTACGGCTGGCTGCATCACAAAAAGTCCCGGGAGAAATTCGGGGGGTTGGTTTGTGAGCATTATGGCGATTATTCCGTGGATGAATTGAAATACCGGTTGGAGGCCAGCCTGGAAGAACTCTATGAAAATGGGTTCTCGGAAGCATACGACCTGACTTCTCCCCATATGCTCTCCCAGACATTCGTGCCCTCCAAACGCTATGGTTCGGCCCTGGTTTCATTGTGCTTCACCACCTATTATTGTCCGATTATCCGGACCTCCCTGTAACGGGGAAGATCTTGCTCAAAGAGGGGGCCCCTTGGGGCACCCTCTTTTTTCATTATGTTTGTAAAAATTTTATTCTATGATCCTGAATCTGGAGACCTCTGCTGAGGTGTGTTCGGTGGCTCTTTCGCATCAGGGCGTTCTCATCGGTATCCGTGAGCAGGTGCAGGGTATGAAAAGTGGCACATTGCTCACGGTGTTCATTGAGGAACTGCTGCAGGAGCATCATCTCCGGGTTCAAGATCTGGATGCGGTTGCGGTAAGCCGTGGGCCGGGATCCTACACTGGTTTGCGTATCGGAGTTTCGGCGGCCAAGGGACTGTGTTACGGAGCGGGGATTCCCCTGATTGCCATTTCCACCCTGGAAGCCCTGACAGAGGGTTATGTGTCCACTCTGACTCCGGAACTTTCTTCAGGGGTGATATGTCCGTTGATTGATGCCCGGAGAATGGAGGTTTATACAGCGGTGTATGATTTCTCAGGTGTGCTCTGTGCTCCTGCCCGGGCAAGGATTGTCGGGCCTGGCTCCTTTGATGAATGGCTCAGTCGTGGTCCGGTGCATTTTATCGGCAATGCGGTCACCAAGTGCCGGGATGCGCTGGCTCATCCCAATGCGGTTTTTTGTGACCGTGTGATGCATTCGGCCCGTAATTTGCCGCGTCTTTCTCATGAGGCCTTTCAGCAGCAGCGGTTTGAAGACATTGCCTATTTTGAGCCTTTCTACCTCAAGGACTTTATGCCCACGCAGCCCAAGGCTTCGGTGATACATAAAACACACTGATTATGATACAGCAGACTAACCAGAGCGTCATGGGTGTTGTGCCCGCAGTACAATGGATCGGGATTCTGGATCCAGACCTGAGGGTGTTCGATATTGTGATGGAAACTAAGTTCGGCACCACATACAATGCCTACTTTATTGATGCAGAAAAGAAAACTATCATAGATACGTCCAAGGAGCCATTCAAGGATGATTTTCTGGCAAAGGTTCGCAAGGTTTGCCATCCGTCCGAATTGGAATACGTGGTCATGAACCATACAGAGCCGGACCACGCCGGTGCATTGAAACACTTACTTGCAGAGGCTCCAAAGGTTACGGTTGTGGCTACCGGGCAGGCTCTGGCGTATTTGTCGGAGATGATTGGGATTCCTTTTAAAAGCTTGAAGGTTAAGGATGGGGATGTTTTGGATTTGGGCAATAAGAGGCTTCGCTTTGTCGGGGCACCCAATCTGCATTGGCCCGATACTATGTTTACCTATCTGGTTGAAGACAGGGTATTGTTCACCTGCGATTGCTTCGGGGCCCATTTCAGCCATCCTGCCATGATGGACGATCTTGTGGGTAACTACGATGAGGCTTTTGATTATTATTTTCACACCATCCTGCAGCCCTACAGCCGTTTTATGCTTAAAGCCGTGGAAAAAATACGTCCACTGGATATTGCTCTGATCTGTCCGGGACACGGACCGGTGCTGCGTACCTGTTGGCAGGAAAGAGTGCAACGAAGTGCCCTTATGGCTCAGGAATACCTCAGCTCGGCAGAATCCTCGGTCAGACGGGTGTTGGTAGCTTATGTCTCAGCCTATGGCTATACCCGAGAGATGGCCGAACTGGTGGCCAGTGGTATTAATTCTGTTCCGGGGACTTCTGCCGAATTGATGGATATTGAACACGCCAGCCTAGGAGAACTCGAGGCTGCCCTTACCCGCACTTCAGCCTTGGTGGTGGGCTCTCCGACAATCAATCAGAATACCTTGTTGCCCGTGTATAAATTGTTTGCCGCCTGCAATCCCATACGGGACCGGTCCAAAAAGGCTATGATCTTTGGTTCCTACGGCTGGAGCGGTGAGGCTACAGACATCATCGAAGCCAATCTCCGTGTCCTAAAGTGGGAGGTTACTTCAGGGCCTGTACGCGATAAATTTCGCCCGGTCGGGGATAAGGGTGCTCCTTTTGTGGCTGCCGGAAAGGCATTTGCCACCGGTTTATAGGATTCTTATTTCGTCTGCTTCCATCACCTGTTCACAGTAGTGGCAGCGTAGCGTGACTTCCGTTTTGGACAGCACGTTGAAGCAAGTGGTCACTTTCTCGTTGTTGGTGATGCATTTGGGATTCAGGCAGCGGACGATGCCGGTTACAGTATCTGGTACCTGCACTTCCCTTTTTTCAACCACCTTATAGTTTCTGATGGTATTGAGCTTGGCCTGAGGCGCCACCATGGCGATTTTGTTGATCTCGTCGTCAGTGAAAAATTTGTCGGTGATTTTGATGATGGCTTTCTTGCCCATCCGCCTGCTTTCCAGATTGGTGCCGAAGGTAATCTGGTTGTTGATTCCGTTCAGGCCCAGGATGGAAATGACCTTGAACAGGTTGTGGGGGGGGATGTGGTCAATCACGGTCCCTTCACGAATCGCGTTAACGGTCATCTGACTGAAGTTTTTTATCGTACTCATGGCAGCTCGGTTTCAGATTATTTTATACCCAGTACTTTGCAGATTATGGCCTGACGCACGTAGAGGCCGTTTCGGGCCTGGTCATAGTAGTAGGCTTTGGGGTTGTCATCCACATCCAGGTTGATTTCGTTGACCCTTGGAAGCGGGTGCAGTACCCGGACATTGGGGCGGGTGTGCTCCAGCATGGCATTGTTGAGGACGTAAACGCTCTTGTTCTTTTCGTATTCAATGGGGTCTGAAAAGCGCTCCTTTTGAACGCGGGTCATATAGATGATGTCGGCCTCCTGAATCACGGGCACGAAATCACTTCCTTCCACGAACTTGATGCCTTTCTCTTTTAAGAAATGTTTGTATCCCGATGGCATTCTGAGGGCTTCGGGTGAGAAAAAGTAGAAGGTGGGTTTGAAGTGCGACATGGCCATCAGCAGGGAGTGCACGGTCCGTCCGTATTTGAGGTCACCAATCATAAACACATTGAGGTTCTCAAGGGTGCCCTGGGTTTTGCGGATGGAGTACAGGTCCAGCAAGGTCTGTGATGGATGTTGGTTGGCTCCGTCTCCGGCATTGATGATGGAAATGTCTGAGATCTCGCTTGCGTAACGGGCGCTACCTTCCATGGGATGACGCATGATAATCAGGTCCACGTAGTTGCTGATGATCTTGATGGTGTCTTTGAGCGTTTCCCCCTTGGTGACGCTGGAAGAGTTCACATCCGAAAATCCGATCACCTTCCCCCCCAGCCGCTGTACAGCGGTCTCGAAACTCAGCCTGGTTCGGGTGGAGGGTTCATAGAACAGGGTTGCCACCACCTTGCCCTGAAGCAGGGGTTGGTCCGGGTTCTTTTCAAAATCAGCGGCTGAATCGAGGATCTCCAGATAGTCCTCTTTGCTGTAATCGGTAATGGAAATCAGGCTCTTTCCTTTCATGATGTGGGGTGTGGGTTCGTAGGATCGGGTTGTATGTGCACGGATTCAATTCGTTGCAATTGCCTCAGAAACGATTCGGCAAGGCTCTCCCGGATATGAAGTTGTACTTCGCAGGTTTGTTCAAACTTTTGTCCGGAGATGCCAGCGCCGAAATCCCTGGCCAGTTTCATCAGCTGGTCCATGGTGGCGTAGTCGGAATACAGCACAAAGGTTCGGGTGATTTGCCGGGAGACAATCCGGGCTGCAGAGAGGGCCTGGGCAGCTGCAGATTTGTAGGCTCTGATAAGGCCCCCAACGCCCAGAAGGATACCTCCGAAATAACGAACCACGACCACCAGGACATTGGTGAGGTTCAGGGCCCGGATTTGACCCAGAATGGGTGCCCCTGCGGAGTGGGCAGGTTCCCCGTCATCGAAAGCCCGAACCTGTTCCTGGCTAGTCCCGATGCGGAAAGCATAGCAATGATGCCTGGCGTCAAAATACTTTTGTCTGAGCGAGATAACCGTTTGCCGGACATCTTCCTCGGAGGAAACCGGGAAGGCAAATGCCAGGAACCTGCTCCCTTTGTCTTTGAAGACGCCTTCGGCGGGTGCTTCGATGGTGAGGAATGTGTCGGTACCGTTGGGCATGGTCATGGCTTTCGGCCAATAAAGATATTAAAAAAAAGGTTCCCTTGGAGCGGGAACCTTTGTCGTTACTTTTTCAGTTTGTTTTCAATTTCCTGCAACTGGAGCCGGAACTTTTTGTCCGTTTCCAAAAGGTTGTTTACCGTTTTGCAGGCATGGAGCACCGTGGCGTGATTTTTATGCCCAATCTGGGCACCGATGCTTGCCAAAGCATTCTTGGTGAGTGTTTTGGAAAAGTACATGGTAACCTGCCGGGCAGTGACGATCTCCCGTTTCCGGGTATTTGAAAGCAAAAGGTCCTCGGGCACATTGTAATAGGAACAGACGGTCTTCTTGATGTAGTCAATGGACATATCCTGCTTGCGATGGCGGATAAGCTTATCCATAGTGGCCATGGCCAGTTCCACGGTGATGGCTTTTCTGTTCAGGGTTGCCTCCGCCAGCAGTGAGATACGGGCCCCTTCGAGTTCCCGGACGTTACTGGTGACATTGCGGGCCACGAACTCAATGACATCTTCGGGCATATCCACCCCATCCCTGCGGGCCTTATGGCGGAGAATCCTGATGCGGGTGTCCAGGTCGGGTGGAAGGATCTCGGTGGTTAATCCCCATTTGAACCGGGACAACAGGCGTTCTTCAATGCCTTCGAGGTCGGCCGGAGCTTTGTCGGAGGTCATGATGATCTGTTTCTTCTTCTGATGCAGGTGGTTGAAAATGTGAAAGAAGGCATTCTGGGTTTTTTCCTTTCCCGCCAACTCGTGTACATCGTCAATGATTAAGATGTCAATGAGCTGGTAGAAATGCAAGAAGTTGGGGATTTCGTTCTTTACCTTGGCATCCTGGAACTGTGTCTGGAACTTATTGGCATTCACGTACAGGACAATCTTGTCGGGGAAACGCTCCTTGACCTCAATTCCGATGCCCTGGGCCAGGTGGGATTTCCCCAGACCTGAGGAACCATGGATGAACAGGGGATTGAAGGTGGTCAGCTCAGGGTGGGTGGCGATGGCCATGCCTGCCGAGCGCGCCAGGCGGTTACAATCTCCTTCCATGAAATTGTCCAGGGAATATTCCGGATTGAGTTGAGGGTCAATGCTTATTTTCTTAATTCCGGGAACCACGAAGGGATTGAACTTCTTGTCCTCCGCCGGCATGGGGAGGGCTACCGGTTGGTTGGTAATCCGGTTCCTGTGGTTGTCCCTGCTGGCAATGGTCATCATGGCCGGGGTGGTATCGGGGCCTTCAACCATTTTGTTGCACATACGTACCCTGTATTCCAGTTTCGCTTCCGGGCCCAGATATTTAACAATGGTCTTCTTGAGAAGATCAATGAAGTTCTCCTCAATGTATTCATAGAAGAACATGGTCGGTACTTCTACCAGCAGTACCCCGTTTTGGAGGCTGATCGGTTTGATGGGTTCAAAGAATGTTTTATAAGTGCTGCTTTCAAGGTTGTCTTTAAAAACTTTCAAACAGCAATTCCAGACTTTCGAGTGCATTATAACAAGTTATTTTCGTAAACTATCAGAATATCAGCAATGCTTTTCCTCATTTTTGACTGAAGCAATTTCTGACAAATAATTCACATAAAAAAATTTTTTTGACTTGTTTTTTACTTTTCTTTTTATTCCACCCCCTTTCGGTTGGTTTTCAGCGGTTTCCGTAAAATTCTGCAAATCAATATATTGCGGCTAACTTGGTTAAGCATAGCTGATTGCAAGTTCTGACGTAATTACGTTTATAGGAT
>DFUR01000005.1 GCA_002380425.1 Bacteroidales bacterium UBA4181 | reverse complement strand
GCAGGCCTGAACGGATGGCTTCCCGGGATATCCTCCCGGACGATGGCACCCATAAGCACCTCTGTGCATCACTGGCTGCAGGCAATCTCCACCCGGCCCATAAACGAAACGGCAGAGAGCTATCCTACTCAGGAAGAAACCACGATATCCGTAACCGCTCCGGCAACCACTGAAACTAAAACGGCAACGGAAGCGGAAACAGAGACTGCCACAGAAATGTCTGCAGTGAACGCAAGCCATCCGGGTTACCACACCGGGTTACTCCCGGCTCCCTACCCGGTGGCACCGCCTGCGGCCGCAAAGAACCGGCCCTCCTCCGAGGGCTCATCCGGAAAAATTCAGGTGACCGTTCCCGACATATTGTTTGCCTTGTACTTGCTGGTATTCCTGGCCCTGCTTCTACGGTTCTCCATAAGACTTCTGGGCATGCGAAACCTTCGCAGAAAAGCCGAAACCTGCACCTTTGAGGGACACTCTGTATGCTGGGTTCCGGACGAAGTTCCTCCCTTTTCCTTCTTTCGCACCATCTTTCTATCCCGGAGTCTGCAAACGGACCAACAGTTGAAAGAGATTGTCCGGCACGAGGCCGTGCACATCCGGGAGGGACACAGTTTTGACATCCTGCTGCTTCAGAGCCTGAAGGTGCTGTTCTGGTTCAACCCCTTTCTGTACCTGATGGACCGTTCACTGCGGGAATCGCATGAATTTCTGGCCGACGCGAAAGTACTGGCGGAAGGTCTGGACATCGCCGCCTATGAACAACTGTTGCTGCGGCATCTGGGAGGTGGCGAACCCCTGGTATTCTCCAGCCATTTCAATTATTCCATCATAAAGAGGCGGTTGAACATGTTCTCTGGGCAAAAGAACAGGAACTCCCTGTACAAACCTCTCATTATGATTCCGGTGATTGTCGCCAGTATGCTGGTGTGTTCAGCCGGAGGTTCCGCCTTCAAGACTTCGGGTAGCATTCATTCCGACAATACCTCCCAAAGCATTGCGGACAATACTGCTCCCTCCGAAGAGGCTCCTGCTGCTCACCAGGGAATCCGTGTAACTGAAAGTGGAAATCAATCTCTTGCCCCTGATTCGGAAGCCGGAACGCCACCCCATACACAAAGTTCCGGACTGCCGGGAATTGACCAAGAGCCTTACTATCCTGGATCCCTCATTCACGATGCTCCTTGCTTCCCAGGCGGCCAACCGGCATTGCAAGAGTTTTTTATGAACCATCTGTACCCATCGGAGGCATACCAAAACAATAAAGAGTTAGGACGTGTGATCGTATCATTTATTGTGGAATCAGATGGTAAAATTCTGAATCCAAAGATCATTCAGTCGCTCAGCCCTGCTTGTGATGCCCAGGTAATCAAGGCCATAGAGATGATGCCCAGATGGATTCCGGCCACCAACAGGTACCGGGAAAAAATCCGGGCAGAATATACCCTGCCCATTCTCCCTCCTTTTGAACAAATCTCAATGCAAAGGGAACGTTTCATCTACGGAACCAGTAACGGACGTATCTACATGATTCAGGCCGCCCCGGGTAGCATCCTTTCAAGAACCAGGCTCCAGTTCGTAAAAGAGAACCAATCTGGTCGCATCCCGTCCTGGGCCTCCGGTGGGGACGAGAATCCCAAAGACACGACATTCACTGCCCCATTGTACCCAGGAAGCTTAAAAGATCTGCGAAGATTCTTTGACGAAAATACAAATCCACTCGTAGGAGCCAATGTATGTGGATCCGTTATGGTTCAATTCGTGGTGGAAACAGATGGATCCATCACCCGACCCAAAGTGGTCTTGTCTCTTGGCCCGGAATGCGATGCTGAAGCAATAAGGCTCATTAAACTGATGCCCAAATGCATTCCGGCAAAGAAAAATAGTGTTCCGGTTGCAGCAACTGAATTCATCTCGATTTTGTTCGGTTCTGTTTCCCCTCACAGAGTCGGTATAGACTCCGTTATGACATACAACAGCCTGGGAAAGCCCGTTACCACCATACTTGAATCAAACGTGAACCCCGACCTCACAGACTCAGAAATCATCCATACCCGAGAGAACGGATATGGATATGGCCCTCTCAAATATCCCAGGATTCTGGAGAATGGCTTCTCACAACAAGACTTTATCACAACAAACCTCACATATCCGGAGCCTGCAAGAGATGAAGGGGCCAGAGGGATTGTTGTGGTAAGCTTTTGGCTGGAAGAGAACGGGAAAATTACCCGTTCAAGAATCGATGAAAGGACGCGCATTACAGATGCTTCGGGAAAATCCGTCTCTGCCAGAGTCAGGCAAGCAATCGAAAACGAAGCCCTCCAGATCGTCCGGAAATTGCCCGTTTTCACCCCCGTCATGTACAATGGCAACCCGGTCAGAGCGCATATTCTGTACCCAATTGTATTTCACCCATAAAGGCCCCATTATCAAAAAAGAGGGTGTCTCACCGGAGACACCCTCTTTTAGTAGCGGGGGCAGGACTCGAACCTACGACCTTTGGGTTATGAGCCCAACGAGCTACCACTGCTCCACCCCGCAATATATCGTGGTATTTTGATCTTTTTGCGTCGGCAAAGGTACGGTTATTTTCGGTAATTCCAAAATAAATGTATTTTTGATTGCATTAAAATCGTCTGCCATGCCCAGAGTATTCCGTCCCGTGGACATCACCCAGGAGGAAAAAGAGATCCGCAAGGATTACTTTGACCGCCACACTCCCCGTATCCTTTGCCCCGAAAGCGTCCGCCGGGGTGAAGTATTCAGGGTACAGGTACAGGTGGGGGAACACTACACCCATCCCGGCGAAACCGACCACTACATCGGACTGGTTCAACTGTGGAACCGGGAGACACTGCTGGCCGAAACCCGTTACAGCCCCCAGGCGCTTGCAGGGAAACCGGGGAATATTCAGGTGGACTGGTACATTACCGCTCCGGAAGTCAGCATGAACCTGACCGCCATGAGCTACTGCACCCAGCACGGATTGTGGACATCCGAGCCCAGAGCGGTCAAAGTTGTGTGATTATCGCTATCTTTGTCACACAACACCTGAATCATGGCTCGAAAGCCCGTCAGCAAACGTAAAATCTTTCACAAATACCGGCTGGTCTTCTTCAACGACAAGACCTTCGAAGAAGTCTGGCATCTGAGGGTGAACGCCTTTACCCTGCTGTCTGTGGCTGGGACGCTCTGTTTGCTACTCATTTTTGGCTCCATGGCTTTGGTGATGTTCACCCCCATGCGCGAACTGGTTCCTGGCTATTTCAGCGAAAAGACCAAGCGACAGCTGATGGAAACCGTGATGCGACTGGACTCTGTTGAAAACGAGATTGTATTGCGCGACAAATACCTGTACGCCCTCCAAAACACCCTTCTGGGAAAGGACTCCGTCACAACCGACACTCTGGCCATGCAGACGGTCGGCCACGAACAGCCGGACCTGAACTTATCCGAACAAGAAGCTCAGTTACGCAGGGAAGTGGAGGAAGCCGAAAAATTCAATTTTGCACTCTCCAATGCGCCCCGGCCCGAAGGCAGCATCTCGAATGTGCATTTCTTTATCCCTGTCAAAGGCATTATTTCGGCTAAGTTCGATCCTGCCCGCAAACATCTTGGCATTGATCTGGTCACCCAGCCTGATGCCGTTGTGGTCGCCACCCTCGAAGGCACCGTCATTCTGGCAGAGTGGACCCTGAGTACCGGTTATGTGATGCACATCCAGCACCCCGACAATCTCGTATCAGCATACAAACACAATGCAAACTTGCTCCGGAAGGCCGGGGACAAGGTAAAAGCCGGGGAAGCCATAGCCATTGTAGGCAATTCCGGAGAAATCACCACCGGACCGCACCTCCATTTTGAACTTTGGTACAACGGTCATGCCGTAAACCCCGAAGAGTATATTCTTTTCTGACATGACAAAACGTATCGCCATCCTTGGTTCCACAGGCTCCATCGGCCAGCAGACACTTCAGGTTCTGGACCAGTACCCGGAATTATTCCAGGCTGAGGTACTTACTGCCAACCGCAATAGCCACAGGCTGATCGAACAGGCGCTGAAATACCGTCCCGATGCGGTAGTCATTGCTGATGAACAGGAATACCCCACCGTCCGGGATGCCCTGGCTGGCGAACCGGTGAAGGTGTATGCCGGGGCTGAGGCCCTCCGGCAGATTGTACAACATTCCTCGGTAGATATCGTGGTTGCCGCCATGGTAGGTTTTGCAGGGCTGGCGCCCACCATCGAGGCCATACGGGCAGGCAAGGCCATCGCTCTGGCCAACAAGGAAACCCTGGTGGTGGCCGGTGACCTCATCACCCGGCTGGCCGCAAAACATCAGGTCCCTCTGCTCCCGGTGGACTCGGAACATTCTGCCATTTTTCAGTGTCTTCAAGGTGAGGTTATGAACCCCATGGAGAAGATTATCCTCACCGCCTCCGGAGGGCCCTTCCGGAACACCTCTCTCAAGGACCTGGAAGAGGTGACAAGCACCCATGCCCTGCAGCATCCCTCGTGGCAGATGGGAGCCAAAATTACCATTGATAGTGCCACCCTGATGAACAAGGGCTTTGAGGTGATGGAAGCCGGCTGGTTGTTCGGAGCCTCCTCCGCACAAATTGAGGTTGTGGTCCATCCCGAGTCCATCATCCACTCACTGGTGCAGTTCCGGGATGGCTCTGTCAAGGCACAACTGGGGCTTCCGGATATGAAGCTCCCCATAAGGTACGCGCTGTCCTATCCCGTACGCCTGCCCGACCCTGCTCCCCGGCTCGATCTGGCCAGGCTGGGTTGCCTGCATTTTGAGGCTCCCGACACACACCGCTTCCGAAATCTTGCTCTGGCCTACCAGGCCATGAACCAGGGAGGCACCCTACCCTGCATCCTCAATGCCGCCAACGAAGCCTCTGTGGCTTTGTTTCTCTCAGGAGCCATCCGTTTCCCTCAAATCGCCCGGCTCAACGAAGAAGCCATGGAGTCGGTTGCCACATGTCCCGAACCCACCCTCGAAGACTACCACCAAACCCACACCGAAACCGTCCGCTACATCTATCAACGATTGGGTCTGTCCGGGCCCAGATAAAAAACCACCATGGAAATACTCATCAAAATTGCTCAGTTCCTGCTTAGCCTGTCCCTGCTGATTATCGCGCACGAGGCAGGACACTTTCTGTTTGCCAAGCTATTCCGCACCAGGGTGGAAAAATTCTACCTGTTCTTCAACCCCGGATTCTCACTGTTGCGGAAAAAAATTGGCGAAACAGTATACGGGTTGGGATGGCTGCCCCTGGGGGGATATGTCAAGATATCCGGAATGATTGATGAGTCCATGGACCGCGCTCAAATGGCTCAGCCACCCAAACCCTGGGAATTTCGTTCCAAAAAGACCTGGCAACGGTTGCTGATCATGATTGGAGGTGTTCTGGTGAATTTTCTGCTGGCACTGTTTATCTACTCCATGATTTTGTTCCACTGGGGATCCTCGTACCTCCCCAACGAAAACGTCCGATACGGGGTAGTATGCGATTCACTGGCCCTCAAGGCCGGGTTCCGGGACGGAGACCGGATTCTGACCATTGATGGAGCCCCGGTGGAGGATTTTCATGAGATCACTACCCGGCTGGTTCTGGAGAATCCTTCCTCTGCAGAGGTTCTCAGGGACGGAGCGCGGATACAGATTCCCATCCCTGCAGGGTTTGCTGCCGACAATATCCGTTCGGGCACAGCCATTTTGTTCCAGCCCCGTTATCCGGCAGTCATTGACTCTCTGGCATCCTCCTCCGTCATACTCCGGGCCGGGATGCAGGCCGGGGACAGCATAGTTTCCATTAACGGCCTGGCAGTCACCTTTGTGCACGAACTCAGGACACAACTCAAAGCGTTCGAAGGCCAGAGCATCACCATCGGGTATTTCCGGGACACCACCTTTATGGAAGCCTCCGTGGTAGTCCCCACGCCCCCGCTGCTGGGATTCTACACCCGCGGTCTGGAAACAAAGGTGCAACAATACGGCTTGCTGGAGTCCATCCCGGCAGGCATCAGCATGGGCCTCGAAACCAGCATAATGTACCTGCGCCAGCTCCGGCTGCTCTTTACCCCCGAGACAAAGGCCTACGAATCCCTGGGAGGCTTCATCACTATTGGGAGTGTGTTCCCCGGACAATGGAACTGGTTCGCCTTTTGGCAGCTCACCGCCTTCCTTTCCATCATGCTGGCCATCATGAACCTGCTGCCTATTCCGGCTCTGGACGGAGGTCATGTGATGTTCCTGTTGTATGAAATGATCACAGGCCGCAAGCCATCCCAGAAGTTTATGGAGCATGCTCAGCGGTTTGGGATGCTCCTGATTCTGTTTCTACTGCTCTTTGCCAACGGCAACGACTTGTTGAAATTATTCCGGTAACACCGGGAATTGTAGAAAAAAAAACGTACGTTTGTCTGTGTATAATGTTCAAATATAGACACCCATGAACGCGAATATCTTATTGTCTCCCCCCAGTGGCTGGGAATGGATACTGATTATTGCCGTTGTCCTGCTGTTGTTCGGGGGCAAGAAGATTCCCGAGCTGATGAAGGGCCTGGGCAGTGGCATCAAGGAATTCAAGCAAGGCATGAAGGACACTGACGACAACAAGAAGTCCGAACCCAAGGATCAGACGCCCAAAGAACTGAATTAAAACTCTCTTTTTCATCAACGGCAACCAAAGCAGCGCGGCGAGGCCTGTTTTGGTTGTTGTTTTTTTAGCACTTTCTCATGAAGACAGCCGTCAAAATTTTCCTTGCCATCGTGGCGGTATTGCTCTCCGCCCTCATCTTGATCCCGGTTTTGTTCCGGGACCGGATTACCCAAAGGGTCGTGTCGGAGCTCAATGCCCGGCTGGATGCCCATATCAGCGTGGGTGCCGTTCAGCTGTCTCTGCTCCGAGATTTTCCCCATGCTTCTGTGTCTGTTCACGATATGCTGGTTACCGGCAAAGATGTATTCGCACAGGACACCCTGCTGCAATTCTCGAGTCTGAGGGTTTCCGTGAATTGGTGGGGCCTGCTCCGGGACAGCGGCCTCAAAGTAACCGCTCTGAATCTGGAGCAACCCAAACTGCACGCCATTGTATCCGCACAAGGGCGAGCCAATTGGGACATACTCGGGGAAAATCAGCCCGACACAACCCAATCAGCACCATCCTCAAAGAACTTCAAGATTCAATGGGATGATGTGCGCATCACTCAGGGCAGCATCAGATACTCCGACCAACAGAATGGGCTGGAAGTTTCTTTGGCCCATTTTGATCTGACTGTCAAAGGCGACCTTTCGCAGGCACAAAGCGATCTGGATATCAATGCAACCGCGGATGCTTTCACTGTCCGTTCGGGGCAAATTTCCTGGATATCTCAGGCAACGGTCAGCATCAGATCGCTTTTGGATGTCAATATGTCCGAGCATATCCTAATCATGAAGGATAGCCATTTCAGCATAAACGACCTGCCCCTTGAGTTTCAGGGTTCCGTAGCATGGGCCCCAGTGGTCCGAACCGACCTCACCTTCCATTCCGAAGAAAGCGACTTCAAAACCATACTTTCGCTGATTCCGGCTCTGTACCAGACGAATTTCGAAAAACTCATCACCCAGGGGGCACTGCACTTCACTGGGTACATCCGGGGTGATATCACCAATGAAACTACCCCGGATATCGGTGCCGAGGTCCAGGTGGAAAAGGGTATGTTTCAATACACGGACCTTCCCGAGGCGGGCAGAAATATTTCTCTCAAAGCTCTGTTGTTTTATGATGGCAGTGGAGAAGACAAAACTTATGTCCACCTTGAGCCCTTCCATATGGAACTGGCCGGAAATCCACTTGATGCCCGGCTTCACATCCTCACCCCACAAACCAATATGCACCTGAGCGGAGCGGCCACGGGAAAAATCGACTTTTCAGCTCTGCATCAGGTCATTCCCTTGCACAACACCACCTTGAAAGGCATGCTGGAGTGCGACATGCAATTCTCAGGCTATATGTCTGACATTGAGAAGGAAGCCTACGAAAAGTTCGACGCCAAAGGTTCTGCGTTCGTTCAGAACTTTGCCTATACCCCTGCCGATACGACCGGGGCTTCCCTGCCGGTGTTGATTCCCGGAGCCCGCGCCACATTCACCTCCCGTCAGATAGTCCTGAGCAGTCTCTCGGCACAAGCAGGCAACACGCGGTTAGGACTGAGCGGAAATGTCGGGAATTACTTTCCCTACCTGTTCAAGGACGGTACGCTGAAGGCAAACCTGCAGCTTTCCTCCCCTCTGGTTGATTTGAATGAGTGGATGAAAGACGCCCCGGTCCCTCCCGACAGTACCCACTCCCCTTCCCAAAACAAGAAGGCCCTCTCAGTCATCGAGATTCCCAGGAACATTGATTTCACCCTCCGTAGTTCCATCGACCGTTTGCTGTACGACAACCTCGAAATCACCGGACTTCGGGGCGACATCATCCTTGCCGGGGGCAAGGCTCTGCTCCGCAATGTTACCGGCCGTATGCTGGGAGGGGCCGTGAACATCAGTGGCTCCTACGACAGCCGGAATGTGCTCGAGCCCCTGGTTGACCTGCAGATGGACATCCGCGATTTCAGCATCCTGCAGACCCTGACTTCTTTCCAGCATACCCTGGGAAGCCTGTTCCCAAATCCGGAGAATTATTCAGGAAATATTTCCGCGCAATTGAAGATGCAGAGTCCTCTGGACAAGGCAATGTCCCCCATCCTCCCCCTGCTGGTTGCCGAAGGGAATGTACTTTCGAACAATCTTTCCGTCAAGGATGCCCCCTTGCTCCGTGCCATCGGTAAGGCCGTCAAGGATAGCGGCACCTACAACAACCTCCGGTTAAACGATCTGAACATTCCTTTTGAGGCAAAAGACAACAGAATCTCGGTCCGTCCTTTCAAAATCCGGCTCAATCCCCAGGTGAACATTGAGTTGTCCGGAGACCAAGGCTTTGACCAGAGCCTCAACTACACCGTGCGTGTGGATGTCCCAGCTTCCTATCTGGGTTCAGATGTTTCCCGATTTCTGGGAGGCAAACAGGCTGCCTCTTCAAGGACACTCTCCCTTGCCGGAAAAGTCGGAGGAACCTTGTCTTCGCCAATAGTGAAACTGGACCTGAGCCAAACCCTGAGCAGCGCAGCCAGTGTGGCAGCCGATGAATTGCTGCATCGGCTCACCGGGCCCCGGACGACAACTCAGGCCATTCCGGACACCGGAGGATTAAGCCCCGAAAAGGCACTACAAGCCCGGAACATCCTCGAGGAAGCTAACAAACAAGCGGCACAGATTCGGCTCCAGGCCAAAACGGAGGCTGACAAGATCGAAGCAGATGCCTCAGGGAAGAGCTCCCTGCAAAGAGCTGCAGCCAAAGTCCTCGCGGCAGCCACCCTAAGTGATGCCGAGAAAAAAGCGCAGCAGATTCTCAGCGACGCCAGAGCAAAAGTGGAACAGATGAAACAAGAGAATCGTTAATCTGCCACAAACACATCCTGAATCATCACATAGTCATCGGTGCTGCCAAAGACATCCCTGGCTTTATTGTACCACACCCCATGTTCTCCCAGGACTTCGATGCACAGGGTGTAGGTTCCCTTCGGCAACAACGGACTTAAGAATTTAAGCGAAGAATACGCGTATTTGCTGTAGAAGTCCACTGTAGTGCCAACCACCTCTTTACCCTTGCTGTCCAGAATCCACACTCTGGCATAACCCCCTGTATTCTTCGAAATGCCGGTAATCCCCACCCGGCGGCCTTTGAACGGATAAGTGATGGTAGCCCCTTTCTTGTTGGATGTCATGGCACCGTCAGAAATTTCCCAGTTTTCCGGGGCACTTTGCACACTGGCTGGAACTGTTTTCTTCTTCATCGAAACCGGCCGCCAGGCAGCACGCGCAAGGTCAGCTTGCCAGCTCTCCTGAAACACAGGCAGGGACATCGAGCCATCCTTGACGAGGATGGGTTGCCACACATAGGTAGCAGCTGCGGCTTGTTTGGGAAAAGACCAACGGTCGCCGGTGTAGAGGAACAGTGTGTCCTTCTCACGGGCTATCGGAAACACAAAAGAACACTGCGAATTCCAGGTCAAAGTGCCTTCCGGCGCAAAGAAGCCTCTGTGCGTCCACGGACCCTCAAGTGAAGAGGCAGTCAGGTAGAAGTTATCGTTGCGCTCCCAGCTGGTCAGATTGGAACTCAACCAGTAATACAATCCGCCGCTTTTAAACATTGCCGGCGATTCTCCGGCTTTCTGACCAGAGGTAACGAGACGTTTGGCCGATTTATAGTCCGAAGACAGTTCATAAATCATCCCATGGTGGATGAGCAGATACCCTTTTCCATCGGTATCCTGAAAAGTCCCCATATCCCACCTCCGTATCGGAGATCCCTCGTGCAGGAGCGCCCCCTGAAACTGGTACACTCCGCTGATTGTGCTGGAAGTAGCGTAACCGATGTTGGGATCGGTATAGGTGCGGTTATCGGTGTGCATATACATCACAAACTCACCGGTCTCCGGGCACTTCATCACTTTCACCCTTTCCCCGATGCGGTTGGGGCCCAACAGTCCGTCGGTCTGCTGAGGAAGAACAATACGCTCGAACTTCCAGTTCATCAGGTCTTGGGATGAATAACAGCCAAAACCGATAAAAACATTTGCACTGTCAGTTTTGAACTCCCCAAACAGGTAATAGCGTCCCTCATCCTCCACAATGCACGAGCCATGGGCATTCACCACCTGGTTCGAAGCATCAAACCAGGCGATACCACTCCTGATGGCATGCTTGCTGGCGGATAGGCCGGAGCGGTTCTGAGCAGGAGCAAACTCTGGACACAGCAGAGCCGCCAGCAGGATAATAAGAAGTCTTGTGTTCATCACCAACAATTTCAGTACACCATTATTCGCGAAACCTTACCTGCAATTTATACTCAACAGTGATGACCGGTTTGCTGATCTCAAGATATTCTCTCTTATTGCCAAAAACTGGGATCACTTCCTTGTCCAGATAACTCAGGTACGGCGCATCCCGGAGCATGGGCAGGAAATAAAAATACATTTCATGCTCCTTTAATGCCTCTCCGTACCGCTTCAGGCCAATGACCCAGGGCTGGCTGGAATACAGATGGTCTGTCTGGAGCTCACCGCCCATCATACAGATTCCGCGATCGCCACGATAATCAAAGGTAATAAAAACATCATGCACCTGCGACCAGTTCATCTGCGGAGCCTTCAGCACAAAATGCCGGTCGTCCGCCTGAACCAGACTCAGTTGAGGCTGTACTCCGGGAATCTTCAACTGAAACTGACTCATATGGAGTCTGGACACTTCAGTCCTGGAGATGCCTCCCCCATCAAAGGTAATATCCTTAACAGCAGGATATACGGCGATATCCACAAGTTCTTCCCCCCGGCTTAACAGAGAAAAAGTGTCCCCCTCGTCCAGAACCAGCGCTTTGCTGATGACCAGGTGACGGTCCTCAGCTCCTGTCAGACTGGCACTGAGAGCCTGAGCAAAAGGCAACACCAAAAAGGAGACTCCTTTGGCTTGCATTTCGCAAAGCTGCCCCTCCGCAAAAGAAACCACGGTTCGTCCATTCCGGACGGAGGTCTGGATACCAGTACCCCGGACAGCCACCCTCCCCTTGAGCACCATCTGAGGAGCAATCCCGTCAATGGCTACCAACACATGGTAGGCTTTACCCTTATTCATAAACCGGCACAACGGCTGTACAGTAGCCAGATGCACATCCACCCCATCCATGTTTAGGTTGAACGGAAAAATCGCCGAAGCTCCGCTCCTGAGGGTAAAGGTACCCGTTTCGGGGAACGTAACCACCCCAGAACGGGTGGAGATGGACACACTGAGGCCCTCCAAATCCTGGGTAGCCACATGGTCCTGATAGTTGTGCATGAACAGAAATCCCTTTTGGCCGTCACTTCGGACGGAATAGCGCAGCGTGGATGTGTTGTCCGCCTTGATGTCCTTGTTGGTGGAGGGGATTACAGGATAAAGGGGCGCCAGATCACGGCCATAAGAGGACAGAAAATAGTTCATAATTCTGAGTCCGAAGAAACCCGGGCTTACCTGCCCGAACTCTCCAATGGGGGCCTGATAATCATACGACTTATTCGACAAACCCGAACCTTCGGAAAGAAAGAAATTCCCCACGGAGGGCGTGGTACCCCCATGGTACATATAGTAACCCAGGCCATTGCTGCCACTGCCGATGGTGCGTACCATCATGGGCAGAAAGCTCTCGCCGGGAACCCTTGGCCTGCGGTCATAGGTATTGGTCATCCCTGTGCCCAGTTCAGCCGCCAGCGAAGGATACAGATTCACATCATAGCTGACCGGTGCATAATCAGGATTTTTCCGGATATCCTTGAACAAGTAAAAAGGAGAGGGATCGGTGCCGGCAGACCAAAACGGGAAAGCGTAGGCAGCCATAACGGGAATGGAACCTTTCTCCACAATCGTGGCCATTCCCCAACCAGTGGCCGTGTATATCGGCGCAATGAGGCCGGCCTGGATGGCAAGTTGTTTCAAAGTCTTCATATGGTCCCGCCCCACATCGGCAAACTCATTTCCCAGAGTGTTGATGCCAACCCCATCCTGAGTAATCTTCAGATCCCTTCGCCCCACAGTGCTCTCCTTGGGAGCCCCCACATAGGTGAATGCCCAGGGGGCGGCAGAGTGCTGGTATTCGTTCTCTATTTGGACACCTATGATGGGGCCGCCATCACGAAACATCAAACCTTGCAACTGCTTCCCAATTTCCTGATAGAGCCTGTTCACATAGTGCAGATACACCTGGTCATTGGTACGCACCTCTATCGGACGCCCGTACAGCCAGTCGGGCAGCCCTCCGTTACGCATTTCTCCGTGGGCAAATGGTCCGACACGCATAATCACATCGAGCCCGTTCTTTTGACACAACGTCACAAAATGCCGCACATCCAGATTGCCGCTCCAGTCAAACACTCCTTCCTTGAATTCATGCAAGTTCCAGAACACATAAGTCGCCACCACGGAGATTCCCCCGGCTTTCATCTTCTTCAGTTGCTCCTCCCAGTATTGACGCGGGTAGCGTGCATAATGAAATTCCCCGATGACCGGGATTACCGGCTGGCCGTTACGCTCAATATAAAAACTATTGACACCGATGGTGTCCCCGCTCCGGCCTTTACCACCCAGATCCAGATGCCCCCTGAGCACGTCGGTCTGTACGGAGGTAACATCCGTCTGATAATGGGTCTGAGCAACCACCAACAGGGCAGAACATGCCCAAAAGAGGATTGAAAAATACAATCTGAAAAGATTCCTGATCATGAATATAGGTTTTGGATGGACAACAATAACACACAATATTCAAAAATAAAGAACCTTACAAACCTTTCAAATGGATTATCAACCGAAATCCGTGGATAATTCACATAAAAAAAGGGCCGCCCCCTGACGGAGACGACCCCTTGACACAAAAGGAACAATCTTAAGCCAGATTCTTTTTCAGAATGGCTAATTCCTCAGAGAGTTCAGCAGGAAGATGATTGCCAAAGCGAGCGTAGTGCTCTTCAATCAGAGCAACCTCATCCTTCCATTCTTCCTTGTTAACGGCAAGCACTTTCTCCATCTTGGAGGTATCCATACCTTCGAGCCCTTCGGTGGGAATAGAGTTCACGGCAGGCACTTTTCCAATAACGGTTTCCACCGCTTCTCCCTGACCGTTGCAACGGTCAAAGATGTAAGCCAGCACGCGGCTATTTTCGCCATAACCCGGCCAAAGGAACTTCCCGTTGTCCTTGCGGAACCAGTTCACATAGAATATTTTGGGTAGCTTGGCTGCGTCCTTGGCAGCCTTACCCAGCTTGAGCCAATGTGCAAAGTAATCCCCCATGTGATATCCGCAGAAAGGCAACATGGCGAAGGGATCGCGACGAACCCCTGCCTTAAGGCCGATAGCGGCAGCGGTAACTTCCGAACCAACGATGGAGCCCATAAACACTCCGTGCTGCCAGCTGCGTGCCTCGTGAATCAGGGGCACAGTAGAGGGGCGACGACCTCCGAAGAGGAAGGCGGAAATGGGTACACCAGCGGGATTCTCCCAGTCACTGTCGATGGCAGGACACTGGTAGGCGGGAGCTGTAAAACGGGCATTGGGATGGGCTACCGGTTCACCGGAAGCGGGATCATAGACCTTGTTCTTCCAGGTAATAGTCCCTTCAGGACATTCAGTACCGATGCCTTCCCACCACACATCACCGTCAGGGGTAAGGCCCACATTGGTGAAGATAGTGTTGGCACGGCAACTCAACATGGCGTTGGGATTGGTTTCCATAGACGTGAAAGGAGCCACACCAAAGAAGCCGGCCTCAGGGTTGATGGCGTACAGACGTCCGTCTGCCCCGAATTTCATCCAGGCGATGTCATCACCCACACACTCTACCTTCCAACCGGGAATGGTCGGGATCAGCATGGCCAGGTTGGTCTTTCCACAGGCACTGGGGAAAGCAGCGGTAACGTATTTCTTTTCACCCCTGGGATTGGTCAGGCCCAGAATCAGCATATGCTCAGCCAGCCAGCCCTGTTCTTTGGCCATCACGGAAGCAATCCGAAGGGCAAAGCACTTCTTACCCAGCAGAGCATTGCCGCCGTAACCCGAACCGAACGACCAGATTTCGTGGGTCTCAGGGAAATGAGTGATGTATTTCTTTTCAATAGGAGCGCAGGGCCATTTGACATCCTGCTGACCGGGAGCCAGAGGAGCACCTACGGAGTGAACACAGGGCACAAAATCACCCTCACCCAGAACATCCAGAACCTTCTTTCCCATACGGGTCATGATGCGCATATTCACAACCACATAAGCTGAATCGGTAATCTCAACACCAATATGAGCAATGTTTGATCCAATGGGACCCATGCTGAAGGGAATAATGTACATGGTGCGGCCCTTCATACAACCCTTGTACATTTCGAGCATCTTTGCCTTCATCTCGGCAGGATCCGCCCAGTTGTTGGTAGGGCCTGCATCTTCTTTCTTTGCAGAGCAAATAAACGTCCTGTCTTCCACCCGGGCCACATCACTGGGGTCTGACTGAAAATAATAACTGCCCGGACGCAGTTTTTCATTGAGTTTCACGGCTGCACCGCTGGCTACCATCTCGTCCAGCAAACGCTGGTTTTCCTCTTCGGAACCGTCACACCAGTACACACTGTCGGGCTGGCAAATTTCCTTCCATTCGTTAACCCACTGGATCAATTTTTGATTCTTTGTCATATTGGAATTGTTTAAAGTGATAAGCTGTTTTAAAATCCGCCCGGACTACAGCAATTTTTATGCCGATACCCCCTGCCTTAAGACCAAAACGAAACAAAATTACGCATTTTGGAGCAGAATTTCAAACCTCCCAGAAAAGTTCTGCCAACAGAAAAACACCGAACAAAAACACCACAATCCCCGTAACCCGGTTGATCCACAACAGATGCCGCAGCCTGATCCGGTTGCGGAAAATACTCACGGCCGACACCAGACCATACCACCAGGCCAGGCAACCCACAAATACCCCGAGAACGGTGATCCACACCTGCCACACCGTGGTGTGTCCGCGAACGACAAAACCAGCAAAAGAGGCCACAAATACAAACAAGACGGCGGGATTGGACAGGGTCAGCACAAAGGCCGACAAAAGGTCCTCCAATGGGTGGGTGGGATTGCGGCGCTGACGCCGGACCTGAATGCCTGGATTGGTAAAGAAGATTCTGTAGGCAACCCAGAAAAAGAGCACAGCTCCGGCGATCTGAAGCCCGAGTCGCATTTCCGAAAGAAAAGAAACCACGATGGAAATCCCCAAAGCGGCGATACCGGCATACAGAGTATCGGCCAGAGCAGCGCCCAGCCCGCTGACCAATCCGGACTTCTTGCTCCGGCTCAGCGTACGCTGAATACACAACACACCCACAGGACCGAGCGGGACTGTTACAAGCAGACCCAGCAACAAACCTTTGAGCAAATAGATATGATACATGCAGGGAGTTTGGACATCACTTTCCGTACCGAAACCAATCCCGCACAGGGGAAATACCATACAGAGAATGATTCCAAGACAAAGGTACAAGCATTCCCCAAAAAGACAAATACCATGGCTGTTTCTTTCGGACAATAATCCTCATATCGGACAGGATACACCTGCTCGGCAAGTGGAAAACTTTCCGTAGGTTTGTACCAAACCCACAAACCATGATTGTTTTCCCACACGCCAAAATCAACCTTGGCCTGTACGTAACCAGCCGGAGGACCGACGGGTACCACAACCTGGAAACCTGCTTCGTTCCTGTGGACGTCCGGGATGCTCTGGAGATTCTCCCTGCGCGCCCGCATGAACACACAGCCTTCTCCTCTTCAGGGCTGCCCATTCCGGGGACGGCCGGGGAGAACCTGTGCCTGAAAGCCTTCAGGATGCTGCAGCAGGAATATGGCCTTCCCGAAGTTCACATCCACCTGCACAAGGTGATTCCTACCGGTGCCGGCCTGGGAGGAGGCTCTTCGGATGCCGCGTTCACCTTGATGCTGCTTGACAGGCTGTTCCATCTGAACCTATCACAGGAATCCCTGACTGATTTTGCAGCCCGGCTGGGCAGCGACTGCGCGTTCTTTCTGCATCCCGGCCCGTGCATCGGGCGGGGAAAGGGCGAATTGCTCACCCCCGTCTCCCTCTCACTGGCAGAGCACACAATGGTTGTCGTCAAACCTCCAGTTCCGGTGAGCACTGCCGAAGCCTACCGCAGCATCCTGCCGGTTTGCCCTGACCAGTCCATTGAAGCACAATTGCAGCAACCTATGGAAGAATGGAAACACATCTTGCGCAATGATTTTGAACAATCTGTTTTTCAAGCCCATCCGGAAATCAGTCTGATCAAACAACGACTGTACACCCTGGGAGCCGGCTATGCGTCCATGTCAGGTAGCGGCTCGGCCGTATTTGGCCTTTTCGGGAATGACAGGGCTCCCTCCATCGAATGCTGCAGGGAAGATTTCCCGGAATGTCAGATATTTCTCACCCAACAAAAATCCGGATAGGGGAGCAGAAAAATCAGTATATTTGAAGTTGCAGAGCGACACCCGGTGAGGGCTTCCGCATTGCGTACGCATGAACACAAACACTACGCTTATGAACAAACGATTGATGCTCCCGATGGGAGCCCTCCTCATGGGGCTGTTTTCCTTCATGGCTCCGGCTAACGCTGGAAATGTCTATTACGTTGCCGTTAACGGGAAGGACTCTCAGACAGGGACTAAGGAATTGCCTTTTGCCTCCGTTCAGCGGGCACAGCAAGCGGTCGAGCCTGGTGACACCGTGTATATCCGCGGTGGCACCTATCTGATGCCCGCCAGCGGAATCGCCGGATATGAGTTGAATAATTCCTATGCCTGCGTCACCCTGCTGGACAAAAGCGGCACCTCGGAACAAAGAATCTGCTACTTTGCCTACCCTGGCGAGAAACCCAGGTTTGATTTTTCACAGGTCAAACCCGAAGGCAAGAGGGTATCCGGATTCTGGGTGAACGCCAGCTGGCTGCACATCCGGGGCCTGGAAGTAACCGGGGTTCAGGTGACCATCGTGGGACACACCCAGTCGGAATGTTTCTCCAACAGTGGCAGCCACAATATCTATGAGTTGCTCGACATGCACGACAATATGGCCATTGGTTTGTTCTCGCGCAGCGGGGGGCACAACCTGATTCTGAACTGCGATGCCTACCGAAACTGCGATCCCATTTCGGACCGGGGGTATGGCGGCAATGTGGACGGTTTTGGCAGCCACTACAGCAAACCCGGCGACGGCCCCAATGTCTTCAGAGGATGCCGCGCCTGGTACAACAGCGATGACGGCTACGATTGCATCAACAACGGAGAACAGACCATTTTTGAGAACTGCTGGGCTTTCTACAATGGCTATTCCTACGAAGGACCTCAGGATGCGTTCCATGTCCGCGGGGACGGAAACGGCATCAAGGCCGGTGGATACGGCCGCAACCCTGCCATATCCGGGCTTCCGGTACCCATCCCGCGAAATGTCATACGATATTGTCTCACCGTGGGCAACAAGTCCAAGGGATTCGATGCCAACTACCACGGTGACGGAAGCTACTGGGCCAACAACACCGCCTACCGGAACAACTACAATTACCACATGGAAACGGCACAGAAGGCCTCCCCTGAGGCCACCACCCTGACGTTTATGCCCGGTGTAAACCATATCATGATCAACAACCTGGGTTACAAAGCCCGTACTGCCGAGCTGGCCCGAATCATTCCCTCTGCCTGTCTGCTGCTGAACAACTATTTTGATGTTCCCCGAACCTTCAGCGATGCCGACTTCGTTAGCCTCGACGAAAAAGAGCTGGTTGCTCCGCGTAAAGCCGATGGCAGCCTCCCTGACACTAATTTCATGAAGGTCAAAGGAATCAACACGATGGGGCGGTTTGCCGCTCCTTAAATCAAAAACCCTGCTCATGAAAACATCCGGACACACAACCCTGAAGAGTCTTTGCGCCGCTTTATTCACAGTTTTGCTAATGCTGAGCTGCGAAAAGAGCGAACAGGTGATCGCCGTAACCGGGGTGACCCTGCACCGAAACGCCATCACCCTTGCTGTGAATCAGGACAGTCTGCTCACAGCCACCATCAGCCCGGCCAACGCTACCGAGCAAGGCATCTTGTGGACCACTTCCCAGCCCTCGGTGGCATCGGTCAGCAACATCGGAAGAGTTACTGCCCTCACTGCCGGGACCTCGGTTATCACCGCCACCACCCGAGACGGTGGTAAAACGGCCACCTGTACGGTTACTGTGTCCCCGCTCATCATACCGGTCACCTCGGTCGCCATAAGCCGAACCACCCTGTCGCTCGATGTGGGCAGCAGTTTCTCCCTGACAGGCACCGTATCCCCGGCCAACGCCACCAATCCTGCCGTAACCTGGAGCAGCAGCAATCAGGCGGTAGCCACGGTGAACGACAACGGCAGAGTCAGTGCCCTGGCCAGAGGGACAACCACCATCACGGTCACAACAGCCGATGGGGGAAAGACGGCGACTTGTACCGTCACAGTCACCCTGCCGGTGAGTATGTGGACCTCCTTCTATGTCGCTCCGAACGGGAGTAACAGCAATCCCGGCTCGAAAGAACAACCCTTTGCCACCATCCAGCGGGCCCAGGATGCTGTGGAGCCCGGGGATACTGTGTTCATCCGGGGCGGAACCTACCTGATGCCCGCCGATGGCATTGCAGCCTACGAACTCAGCAATGTCTATGCCTGCGTCACCCGGCTTACCAAGAGCGGAACCTCTGCCAAACGGATCCACTACTTTGCCTATCCAGGAGAACAGCCTGTGTTTGATTTCTCGCAGGTCAGACCCGAAGGCAAGAGGGTCTCGGCATTCTGGGTGAACGCCAGCTGGCTGCACATCAGGGGCCTGGAGGTAACCGGGGTACAGGTGACCATCGTAGGGCATACCCAGTCGGAGTGTTTTTCCAACAGCGGGAGCAACAACATCTTCGAACGTCTGGACATGCACGACAATATGGCCATCGGATTTTTCTCCCGAGCAGGCGGGAACAACTTGATTCTCAACTGCGATGCCTACCGGAACTGTGACCCCGTATCTGACGGAGGATACGGAGGCAATGTGGACGGATTTGGCAGCCATTACAGCAACCCGGGCGACGGCCCCAACACCTTCAGAGGATGCCGTGCCTGGTACAACAGCGATGACGGTTACGACTGCATTAACGACGGGGAACGTACCATTTTTGAACACTGCTGGGCGTTTTACAACGGCTATTCCTACGAGAGTCCCTCGGATGCCTTCCACAGCCGGGGAGACGGCAACGGATTCAAAGCGGGAGGTTACGGTGCCAACCCTGCTGTGTCCAGCATTCCCAACCCGGTGCCGCGCAATGTCATTGAGTTCTGCCTTTCCGTGCGAAACAAGGCCAGCGGGTTCTATGCCAACCACCATGCCGGCGGGAACGACTGGTACAACAACACCGCCTACTACAACGGCAATAACTACAATATGCTCAATGTGGAAGCTGCCGCCGGAGCGTCTAATATGTCGGACGTCCCCGGATATGACCATGTGCTGTCCTCGAACCTGGGTTACAAGCCCCGTTCAAACGAACTGGTCAATATAAACAAACCCCGTTGTACCCTGGTCAACAATTCCTTTGAGCCCTTGCTGACGTTCACGGACGGAGACTTCCTGAGTTTGCAGTACAGCGAACTGGAGGCGCCCCGCAAAGCCGACGGCAGTTTGCCGGACATCAACTTTATGCGCCTGAGCGGCAACAACACCATGGGGCGGCATGCACCCAAACTTCCGTGAGCATCAAACCATCAAAACTGATCATTCATTACCCTTCATTCAATCAACCTTCATTTCCACTCTCAAAAACAGATTTATCATGAATACCTTGTACCTCAAAAGAATGCTCACCCTGGGTATGCTCTGGCTCGCTTTGGGAAGCGTGTTGGCCCAGCCTCAGCCACAACCCGGAATGGCCTTTCCCTCCCGTATGTCCGATGCACAACTGGACAGTCTGAACCGGCTCAAAATGCTCCGTCCCACCCCTCCAGGTTCCACCCGGAAGGGGAAAAAACCCGTTCTGTTCCTCATCGGGGATTCCACTACCCGGCAGGGCACCCGTGGAAACGGGGATATCGGACAGTGGGGCTGGGGATTCTATATGGAAGATTTCTTTGACACCAACTTGATTTCAGTGGAGAATCAGGCTATGGGCGGCATGAGCAGCCGCACGTTCTACACCCAGCTGTGGGCACCCATACGAGATGCCATCCAACCTGGAGACTGGGTCTTTATTCAGATGGGACACAATGACAATGGGGGTTACCAAACAGCATTCTCCAGAGCTTCCGCCCCCGGTGCAGGAAAAGACACCGTTGTGATTACCAAAACCGATGGAACAACCGAGACCGTGTACACCTTTGGTGGCTACATGCGCTTGTACATCCAGGATGTGCGCGCCAGGGGCGGACACCCCGTGTTGCTGTCGCTGACACCCAGAAACTCCTGGGATGACAACGGAAAGATCATCCGGTCCACCACCCACCGTCTGTGGACAGAACAGGTGGCCCAGGAAATGAATGTACCCTACATTGACATGAGCGACATCAGTGCCCGAAAATTCGAAACCTTCGGCCGGTTTAAGACCAACTCCATGTTTTACGGGGACGGGCTCCACTCCAGCGCCTTCGGAGCCAAGAACAATGCCACCTCTGCTGTGGAGGGCATCCGGTCCATCCGCGCCCTGGCACCCCTGGCTGCCATGCTGAAAGCCGACCGTCCGAATGTTGCCGGTCAGAATCGCAAACCCGGCAAACCCGTGGTGTTTGTCGTGGGAGACTCCACCGCCAAGAACTCGGACAACAATCCCGAAGGTCAGTGGGGTTGGGGCAGCGTACTTGGAGAATATTTTGACGCCGACAAAGCGGTGGTAGATAACCAGGCTATGGCGGGACGCAGTGCACGTACTTTTCTGGACGAGGGACGCTGGGACCGGGTGTATGAGGCATTGCAACCCGGGGATGTGGTGCTGATTCAATTCGGGCACAACGACGGAGGCGAAATCGGGACGGGCAAGGCCCGGGCGGAACTCAAGGGTTCCGGAGACTCCAGCCGGATCGTTGTGATGGCCGCCACGCGCAGGAACCAGGTGATCTACACTTATGGCTGGTATATCCGCAAATTTATCAGCGAAACCATTGAAAAAGGGGCCACCCCTATCGTGCTGAGCCTCACCCAGACCAATGTCTGGACTCCTGAAAACAAACTCATCCGCAGCAGAGACACCTATGTAGCCTGGGCCAAAGAGGCCGCTGGCCAGATGGGGGCGTATTACATAGATCTCAATGAAATTTCGGGTACCAAGCTGGAACGGCTGGGAAAGGAGAAAGCCGCTGAATACTTCAAAAACGATCACGTCCACACCTCGCTCAAAGGAGCCCACCTCAATGCCCAGAGTGTGGTCCGGGGCATCAGGGAATCTCCCTACACCCGCATCAAGAGCTTACTCAAGGAACCACAGTAAGCAGAATCACCGGGCTACTCTCCGCGAATGGCCCGCTTACTTATCACTGAGTTCCAGCCACCGGTCGGTTTTCTCGTCCAGCTCCTGCAGGACGGATCCGATACGGTGGCTGGCTGCTACAAGGGCCTCTGCATCCGTGGTACCACTGGAGAGCAGCGACTCAAGGGTGGCCTTTTCGGCTTCCAGCAGGGCCACATCGGCCTCCAGTTGTTCCAACTCCTTCTGTTCGCGGTAGGTTCGCTTTCCGGGGCGGGGGCTACGTGCAGCGGTTGTGCGGGAAGGGACCTCGGCGACTGCCGAAATTGCGTCTGCCGCTTCCCGGCTATTGGCCTCATTCCACTCCAGATACTCGCGGTAATCGGAGTAATTCCCCGGGAAATCGCGGATACTGCCCCCACCTTCAAAAACAAACAGGTGATCGACCAGTTTGTCCAGAAAATACCGGTCGTGTGAAACCACCACCAGACATCCCTGAAACTGGAGCAAATAGTCCTCCAGAACCTGAAGCGTCAGAATGTCCAGATCATTGGTGGGCTCATCCAGAATCAAAAAGTTGGGGTTACGCATCAGCACTGTTGCCAGATACAACCGGCGCCGCTCCCCCCCGCTGAGCCGGTCCACATAAGCATACTGCACCTCGGGGGGGAACAGGAAATGGGTCAGAAACTGGGACACCGGGCAGGCACTGCCATCGCCCATCGTAACCATTTCGGCAATCTCGCGCGCCATATCGATCACCCGCTGGCCGGGCGTGAATGAAATCCCCTCTTGCCGGTAATATCCCACACGCAAGGTCTCCCCCACCTCTACTAACCCCTGCGGCTGAATGCCCCCGGTAAGGATATTGAGAAAAGTAGATTTTCCGGTACCGTTCAACCCCACAATCCCCACTTTCTCAAAGCGGGCAAACTGGTAGCTAAAGTCCTTAAGCATAATCCGTTCCCCGTAGGCAAAGGAAACCTTGTCCAGAACGATCATCTTGCTCCCCAGACGCGCAGTCCCTACCCGAATATCCACCGTCTTTGCAGACCGCTGTCCTCTGGCCTGTTCCCGAATTTTATAAAAAGCATCAATCCTGTACTGGGCCTTGGTGGCACGAGCCTGAGGCATCCGGCGCATCCAGTCCAACTCCTTTCGGTACAAATTGCGCGCCCGGCTTACAGACTGATTCTGAGCAGACAAGCGCTCCTCTCGTTTCTCCAGAAAATAAGCATAGTTCCCCTGGTAGGAGAACAACTCGTTCTGGTCGAGCTCAAGGATATGGGTGCAGATGCTGTCCAAAAAGTATCGGTCGTGGGTGACCATAAGGAAGGTGCTCCGTGACCGACGGAGATAGTCGGCCAGCCATTCGGTCATGTCCAGATCCAGATGATTGGTAGGCTCATCAAGCAGCAAAAAGTCCGGCTCCTCAACCAGTAACCGTGCCAACGCAACGCGTTTCCGTTGTCCCCCCGAGAGCACCGTCACCGGGAGGTTTCCGTCCGGAACACCCAATCGGGTGAGGATCTGCCTGACACGAAGTTCATAATCCCAGGCTTGGGCATGATCCATCCGGTCCATTGCCTTGGCCAGGGCTTCCTTATCTCCGCTGGCAAGTGCCTCTTCGTAGGAAGCCAGAATCTGCATGGTCTGACCGGACGAGGCAAAGACTTCCTGAAACACCGTATGGCCGGGCGTAAACACAGGATCCTGGGGTAAGTATCCTACAGTGGTGCCCGACAGTACGGTCAGAGAACCGGAGAAATCTTCCTGGCCGGCAAGTATCTTCATCAAGGTGGTCTTCCCTGCCCCGTTGGGAGCAATCAGTGCTGTTCTGTCTCCCTGGTTGATCACAAAATTCAGGTCATGGAACAATTCCCTGTCTCCGAATGATTTGGACAACTGTTCCGCGTGTAGGAAATGCGCCATATCAACGGATGAAAAAATCGAGCAACAATTGGTCTTCCAGATACCCTTGCAAGTGGTCACCAATATGAACCGGACCAACACCCTGCGGCGTGCCGGTAAAAATAAGATCGCCCACCCTCAGTGAAAAATACCGGGAAAGGTCCGACACGATTCTGTCCACAGAAAAGATCATATCCCGGGTACAACCCTGCTGGACGGTTACTCCGTTAATATCCAGGCGAAAATTCAATTCATGACGGGATGGCAACTCCGAAAGCGGAACAAAACGCCCGACAGCGGCCGAATTGTCAAAAGATTTGCATATTTCCCAGGGCAGCCCCTTCTCCTTGCAGCGATATTGCACATCCCGGGCAGTAAAGTCAATACCCACGGTGGCCTGAGAGAGATACCTGGGAGCAAACTTTTCGGCAATGGTACGTCCCAGACGGCAAACTTTAAATACCACTTCCACTTCGTAATGAATATCTGTGGAAAAATCAGGATAGAAAAAGGGTTTGTTGTTCAGCAGCAGGGCGGAGTCGGGTTTCATAAAAAAAACCGGGTCGGCCGAAAGCCGGTTGGTCATTTCCTCCACATGACGGGCATAGTTCATGCCAATAGCAAAAATCTTCACTGGCTCCTAATGTAAGCGGGTTCCTATCAAATGCATGAACTCCTCGCGGGTACGGTTGTCCTTCAGAAATACCCCGGTAAACGCGGAGGTTGTGGTCACTGAGTTCTGTTTCTGCACACCCCGCATCATCATGCACAGGTGCATGGCCTCAATAACCACGGCAACCCCCATAGGCTGCAGCGCATCGTGGATGCAATCCCGAATCTGCATGGTGAGCCGTTCCTGAACCTGAAGGCGGCGGGCAAAGGCATCCACCACCCGGGCAATCTTGCTCAGCCCGGTGATCTTACCATTGGGAATGTAGGCCACATGTGCCTTCCCGTAAAAAGGCACCATGTGGTGTTCACAAAGGGAATAGACTTCTATATCCTTGACCAGCACCATCTGCCGGTAGTCCTCCTCAAAAAGAGCCGACTGCAGAATCCCGGCGGGGTCAACATGATATCCCTGAGTGAGAAACTGCATGGCCTTGGCCACGCGTTCGGGCGTTTTGATGAGCCCCTCGCGGCCGGATTCAGGATCAATCTGCTCAAGGATCTGGGCATATAAGCTACTCAGATTACGGGTCTTTCCGGGGTCGGAGATAAAATCCTGAGGGGATGTTCTGTCTGGTTCATTCATATCATACAAGGTTTTGCTCGCCGGTGTCGCCGACCCGTTCCATCTCCGGGTATTCCACCCGCACATGATAGATATTCATCAGTTTTTTCTTGACGATGTTCTTGGCAATGTTGATGTCCCGATAGGTCACATCAGCATCCACATATTGCTCTTCCTCAACCTGATACTGAACAACTTTGTCCACCAGATCATGAATGGTCTTGCGGTTGAACTCTTTCAGGCTCCTGGAAGCGGCCTCAACAGAATCACAAATCATCAGAGCAACGGTTTCCTTAGAAAAGGGTGCCGGACCGGGATAGGTAAACCGGCTGCAATCCAGCCCCCCGGAGGGATGCTGTTTTTGATACTGGTAGAGAAAGAAACGAACCGTTGTCGTGCCATGGTGGGTACGGATAAAATCAATGATCTTTTCGGGAAGTCCGCTCTTGCGGGCATACTCCACACCCCGGCTGACGTGCTCAATGATTATCCGGGCACTCTCCTCAGGCGGAATATTGTCGTGGGGACTGTGATGGGAGGAAAGGTTCTCAATGTAGTACATGGGACGTACCGTTTTCCCGATGTCGTGGTACATGGCTCCCGTGCGCACCAGCAAGGGATTTCCCCCGATCTTGCGCACCACCTCCTCGGCCAGATTGGCCACCTGCATCGAGTGCTGGAACGTTCCGGGAGCCACTTCGGCCAGCTTGCGCAATACCGGATGGTTGGCATCAGAAAGTTCCATAAGGCTCACATCCGAGAGGTATCCGAATACTTTCTCAAACAGAAAAATCAGGGGGTACGCCATAGTCACCAAAGCCGCACTCACCAGCAGATACATAAAATCAATCCAGACTATCTCTCCGAATCCGTACCCATGCATCAACTGCAGGGCACCGTGAATCGCCCAATAGGAGCCCAGAATCCAAACAACGCTCATAAACAGGGTACTCCTTCGGTCAATGGTTTTGAGGCTGACGATGGCCACAAAGCCGGCCACCAGTTGAAGGAAGGCAAACTCAAAACTATTGGGAACCAGAGGGGAAATCAGTACGACCGAAACAACGTGCACAAAAAATGCCAGACGGGAATCGAAGAAAGTTCGCAGGACCATCGGCAGCAGAGCATACGGAAGCAGATAAAGACTCACCGAGGAATAGCGTACCGTCAGACAAGCCACCCCGACCATCAGCGAAAGCATCAGCAGGATAAACAAGGTATCCTTAAAACTCTGATGAATGGTGCGACGGAAGGTGAAGAGAAAAAGATACAGCACCAGAAAAGGAAACAACAACAACACAAACTGGCCCAACAGAACCAGGCGCAGGTTGCCCTGAACCCCCATTCGGGATTCAAATTCCTGTTTGTACGACAACAATCTGTTGTACATCTCTTTGTTGACCATCTCATTGCGGCCAATCAGCCGCTGCCCGGCAGGCAGGATCCCCTTGGTGAGGGACAGATTCCGGAGCCGCTCCATCCCATAATTACGGGAAGCATCCGGATTGTACTCCAGATTAGGCACAATAAACGCATTCAAATTCAGGCTGCGCACAAAGGAAATCTGTTCGGGGGGAAGCTGCGCCTTAAGATCATTCACCACAAACTCGTAGGCCTGCCGGGGGGTGAACAAATCGGACAACTCCCATTGCTCAGCAATCTTGTTGCGGATGAGCATACAATACTGGTGGAGGGGAGCCCCTTCGGTAGCTTGATATACACCACGGGCATACACGGCTGCAAGCAATCGTTTCCCTCTTGATATCAGAGAATCCCGTTCAGCCTCAGGCCACTGGGGCCATTGCTCCCGAACGGTTTGATCAAACTGAGCCAGAGGAAGAGAGTCTGCGCCTTGCCGCACATTGTAGTAAGGGCGGGTATCCCTGAGCACGCTGTCCCGTTCCATCCGCAGTTCTTCGGAAGTCTTCAACAGAGGGATATCAAAGGGGGCGTATAGGTCCTGATGCATCCAGGGCTTACCCTGCTGAAATTCATATGGAAACCGGCCCTCCACCGGATACAGCAGCAACACAAAAATCAGGGCCGCAACGTAGAGGATGAGGGTGGTAAGATTGGTCCGGATGAAAAGTAAGAATTTACTCATCGAAGAGCTTCAGCAAAAGACTCGGAGATATAATTGTCGTAGCTCAGGCACACCTCGGAAGCACAGCACAGGGCAATATCCATGATTTCAGTGATTACCCGGGAAGAAAGCGATTCCAGATCACCGGGCTTCACCCCACGTTTGACCATTCCGTAGATGAGTCCGGCATTGAAGGTATCCCCGGCACCCACGGTACTGACCGGCTCAATTACAGGGGGCGTACCTTCCACAACCTGACTGGCCGAGAACCACCATGCTTTGTCGCTGGTAGTGTACACCAGCACCTTACAGTGTCCCTGAAGCAGTTTCCAGGCATCCTGCGGATTGTCCACCCCCAGGATGAGCTGCAGGTCTTCGTCCGAGGCGCGAACCACATCGGCCAGGGCAAAATTCTGCATCAGCCTGGGCTTGAGTTCCTCCAGATGGTCCAAATGAGGTTTGCGAAAATTGGGGTCATAGAATATCAGCGCTCCCTTCCGGGAAGCCTGCTGCAAAAAAGGCAGTAGGACCGGATACACCTCACCTGAGATGCCATAAAAAGAGCCAAAAGCCACAATATCCCCACAACGGGCCTCAGGGAGGGCTGTAGCGAGCCTCCGGGTCGGGCACACTTTGTAAAACTCATAGCCCGCATTTCGCTGATGATCCAGGAATGCGAGGGCAACCGAAGTGTTCAACCCGGGATACCGGTACACATAACGGGTACCCACATGGTTTTCCAGCAGAAAAGCATCCACCATCTGCCCCACCCTGTCATCCCCGTATTCACTCACAAAATGAACCTCAGTACCCAAACGGGCAAGAGACACGGAAGTGTTGAGCATGGCCCCTCCCGGAAGGGCCTGTACAGGAGCCCCGTCACTGAACAGGATGTCCAGGACTGTTTCCCCGATGGTATAAACAACAGAATTCATAGCTTCACAAGTTTTGACCCCGGATTATCGTTCTGACTGACGTCGTGACACCACGCCAAGATATCCTCCATGATGTCTTTTGGCGTATTCAGCGGCTGTGAATTGTATCCGATCCATCATGCACACCACCAGCAAATCACCCATGACACTCATCACCGTGGTGGATATGGTGGGAGACAAGCCCAGAGGACACAACTCGGCAGGCCCGCCAGTGAACAGACACACATCGGCGGTCATAGCCAGCTCACTCCGCGGGTTCCCGGTGAGTACAATCAGGGGAATTCCCGGACATAACTGCCGCGCCAAATCCACCAGCTCCAGAATCTCACGGGTTTTCCCGGAGTTGGAAATCAGCAGCAACACATCCTCCGGACGAAGAATACCCAAGTCACCATGCTGTGCATCAGCTGGATGGAGAAACACCGCAGGAGTTCCGGTGGAACTGAAAGTAGTGGCAATGCTGATGGCTATCTGGCCTGCCTTGCCCATTCCGCTGACAACCACCTTACCCCTGAGTTCGTGAACCCGATGGTAGATGATATCAAGTGCTTTCCGGTAGGAGTCATCCACAGGGATACGGCTGACCGCATCCACTTCTCTGCTGAGTAATTCTCTGATTTTATCTTCCATAAGTAGCGTGCCAATGAGCAAAGGTACAAAAAAGCACTCAGTGTGCCATAATTTCCTCCAGGGTTAAACCGGTATATCTGCGAACGGACCGGAGGACGTAAAACAGGATAATCATCATCAGGATGGTGGAAGGAAGCGCAATAACGGGATAACTGATGGCTGTCATCTTTCCGATCTCCACATTGAATGCTTCGCTCCCTGCAGGGCTGTGCACCATGACCCGGGCCACGACAAAGTTCATCACGGCACTGAAGAAGAAGGAGCAAGCCAGAAACACATTGGCACGCCGCAGGATGGCGTGAAACGCATCGGTCTTGTCGTTCTGAGCCAGATGGTCCTCAATCTTGTCAATATCCAGCAACTCCCTGCGGTACAGAATCTGTTTGAACAAAGGGTAACGGGTTTTGACAGAGAACAACACCACCAGCCCGATCAGCAGGGGAACCGCAGCCTCCTTGATCGCCACCCAGGCAACAGGGAGCCTGACCAGGCCTATTCCTCCGGTGAGCAACACGCTCACAAGGCCTACCACGGAAATAAAGTTTTTTTTGTGACGGACCAATAAGTCGTAGAGACCGTAAAGGAGCGGAATACTCACAGCAAGGATCAAACCGTTGACGGGTCCTAGCCGTTCCGGAGTACTGAACTTGGTGAGGATCAATACCGGGAGAACGATGTTGAGCAACAGGTTCAGCAATCCGTTCTCGCGCTTCACGCTCATGGCTTGGAGAGGCACAAGGCCTCATTGAGTACCCGGATGGCATCCTTATAGGACTCCCGGCGGATCACAAACTGCATGTTGATCTGGCGCAGGGACTGGCTGAAGCATTCCACATTGATGCCATTGAGGAACAACGCCTCGGATGCTCTGGCCAGAATGCCGGGAAGTGCAATATTGGTGCCCATACAGGACACCATGGCTACAGGTTTGGAAACCACCTGATAATATTTTTCGCGCAGTTCTGCTATCAGGGAGGTTACCCGGGCATTATCCCAGACCACCATGGTGATACAGTTGGCATTGGTAGCCTTCATGATATAACTCACCTCATGCTGGAAGAATATCTGCATGATGCCCATATCAAAACCCACTTCACCCACCATCATAGGATCGTGAATCTCAATGGCCATGAGCTTGTCGCTGCCCGAGACAATCTCCACACGGGAAACCGGGCTCACATAGTGACGGGAAATCAGAGTCCCTTCGTGTTCGGGCTCAAAAGTATTCTTGATACGGATGTTGATGCCGGCCATCTCCAGAGGCTTGGAAGCCTTGGGATGAATGGCCTCCATCCCAATATCGGCGAGCTGGTCTGCAATCATATAGCTTGTTTGCCCCACGGGCACCGACTTGTCCACCCCCACAATATTGGGGTCGGCACTGGACAGGTGAAATTCCTTGTGGATGACCGCTTCATCGGCCCGTACCTCTACAGCCACCTTGCTGAAGGTAACCTCAGAATACCCCCGGTCAAAGGCCCGCATAATCCCCTCAGTCCCCTTGGTGTAGCCGGTAACCACACAGAGGGTGGAGGAAAAGTCCACACCTTTGAACGCGCGGTGAATCCGTTCATCAATGGTGAGCATCTCAGGATCATTAAACCCGCAAAGGTCAATGAATTTTGCGTTTATTCCGTTGTTGTTCAGAATATTCACAGAGTTAAAGGCTGAATGGGCCTCTCCGATGGAGGCCAGAATTTCCCTGGCAGCCAGATAGATATCCTTCTTATCCACATATCCCGAAGCGATAACCTGATTCATGCTGGCAAGGTAGTTCCGGGCCTGAGCGATGCGCCTCTTGATAAACTGGTCTGCCTCAGCCTTGTTGAGTTTGATGTCCTCAAAACCGCCATTGATGTTCATCAGCTTGACACACAATTCATCGAGTGCCTTTTCGTACTCCTCATTCTTCAGAAAACGGGCATAGATACCAGGCTCACCTGTTTTTTTGTGTTCCAGCAGCCAGTTGGTCACATTGTTGTAGGCTGAAACCACGAAAATACGATGATACATCCGAGCGGGCGTACGGCTCCCGATGATGATGTTGTGGAGCACATCCTTGAACTGCGACATGGAGGTGCCTCCGATTTTTTCCACTGTAAGCATAGAGGTCAGATAAAGATTGGCATATGAATTAGCGAAAAAAAAGGCACCAAAAATGATGCCTTTTCTATTATGTCGGTTCGATGGGGGTCTATTCGGAAAAGACTTCGAAATCGATCTCGACCACCACCTCGCGGTGAAGTTTCACCTTGGCCTTATAGCTCCCCACTTCCTTCACGGCATCATCAGCAAGCAAAATCTGCTTGCGGTCCACTTCAAAGCCTTTTTCGGCAAGCGCCTCGGACAACTGAATGGTATTGACAGAGCCAAAGATTTTCCCGGTACTGCTGGTCTTGGCGCCGATTCGCAGGCTAAGACCGGCCATCTTGCTTCCCAAAGCCTGGGCTTCCTCCTTGATACGAGCTTCCTTGTGGGCACGCTGTTTTTGGTTTTCGGCCATCACCTTCCTGGCAGACTCGGTAGCCACAACAGCCATCCCCTGAGGAATCAAGTAGTTACGGGCATAACCATCCCGAACCTTGACGATATCATCCTTTTGCCCTAACTTATTTACATCTTGTTTTAAAATCACTTCCATGGTACATCCTCCGGGTTTATTATTTCATCAGGTCGGTTACATAGGGAAGCAAGGCAAGGTGCCGTGCCCGTTTCACTGCAGCAGAAACTTTTCTCTGGTACTTCAGAGATGTTCCGGTAAGACGCCGGGGTAGGATCTTACCCTGCTCGTTGAGAAACTTCTTCAGGAATTCCGCATCCTTGTAGTCAATGTAACGGATACCCGACTTTTTGAAACGACAGTACTTTTTCTTTTTGACATCCACCGCTACGGGGGTCAAATATCTGATTTCTGATTGATTCTGAGCCATGATTATTCCTCCTTCTGGGTTGCAGGTGTTTGTTTCTGGTTTCTTCTTCTGATACTGTAATCCACAGCGTGCTTGTCCATCCGGAACGTCAGGAACCTGATGACACGCTCGTCACGACGGAATTCTGTCTCCAGTTTGGCCACAAAGTCTGAGGCAGCTTTGAACTCAATCAGGTTGTAAAAACCTGTGCTTTTCTTTTGGATGGGGTAAGCCATTTTTTTGAGGCCCCAATCCTCCTCACAGACCACTTCGCCGCCTTCGCTGACGATGAGGTCCCTGAACTTTTGTACCGCTTCCTTCATCTGGGCTTCAGACAAAACGGGAGTAATAATGAAAACGGTTTCGTAATGATTTAACATAAAATTGGTTTTTTTGTTACTAAACTGTGTATGAACAAAACAGGGCGCAAAAGTAGCAATTATTTCCAAATATTAAAATGAAGCCTCAAAAAAGATAGAAGTTTAGAACACTTGTTTACAGGGACAAACGAATCAGCCCTCCAAACCGGACTTTGTACGCAAAGATTTGCCGGGGGTCTCCTCCTTCAATCAGCACACGAAACGCCCGGACAGGCCCACCGTGGGTTACAATCAACACCCGGGCGTTCCCTGGCAAGCTCTGGAGGTCCTGCAAAAAATCACGGACCCTGGCCAACAAATCCGCATAGGATTCTCCCCCCGGACACCGGACCTGCACAAAATCATCAAACCACTGCTGCGCCTGGGGTGTGCGGCTCACCTGCTCCCAGGGCTGACCCTCCCAAGCACCAAAATTCAGTTCCATCAGGCGCGGGTCTTCGCGTACCATGAAGGACGCCACAGACAGATGCCCGGCCAGAAAGTCTGCCAGACGGCGACACCGGCTGAGTGGGCTGGAAAAACAATGGGTGAACTCCGTGCCGCGTAGCTGATGCAGCACGGCTCGGGCTTCCTGCACAAAACTATCGGAAAGAGGTACATCCGTATGTCCGTAGCAGGTGCCGCGAGCAATCTTCGGAAGGGTATGCCGCACAATGTAGAGTTCCATCAACTGCAGGGGATCATCGGAATACTAAAATTCAATAGCCGGGTAAAAGCGCAACAACAGGAGCACACTCAGGTAGAACACCAATTCGGAGATTTGTTGCAGGGCTCCGAGCACATCTCCGGTGTATCCCCCAATCTTGCGCACAACATACCTCCGGAACAGATAGAGCGTGGTGCCTAGAAGAGGCAGTATCATCCCGAACCGGAGCAACAGTGCCGGGCCGTCAGAGGCAAGAGCCACCTCGCCGGGCAGGTACAGACAAATCACAACCACCGGCAGCAGGGCTGAAAGCACAGCGGTAATCCATGTGGCGGCTCCATGCTGTTCACCCACAGGCTTTGATTTTCCGGAGCCATCCTGACGCACATATCTTGCCGTATAAATCAATCCCACCGCACTGAGCCGGCTGAGCGCGTTGCCAGCTAAAAAGACTGCGAAGAAGGCCCCTGGGGGAATGTGCATCAGCAAGGCACCCCGCAACAACAGGCACATCACCAGCCCGATGGCCCCAAAAGCCCCCATCCGGCTGTCCTTCATGATGGACAATATGGAGGCCTTGTCGGTCCCGCCACCAAACCCATCGCAGAAATCTGCAATCGCATCCTCATGGAAGGCACCAGTAATCAGAATGGTCGCCAACATACACAGCAATACCGGGAGCATGGACGACACGGACGGAAATGGACCCGCAGGGGCAGCTGAACCCAGCAGCAGACAGGACAACATATATACCAGAGCCCCGGCCATGCCCACAAACACACCCACGAGGGGAAAGTACCCGGTTGCCCGGTTGAGTTGCTCCGATGAGAATCCCACCCAACCGGGGACAGGAATCCGGGTGTAGAACATCAGGGCCGTGAAAAACAATCGAACTTGTTCTTTCATGACATTATCTGGTCGGGCGTGTCCTTATTCGCAACTCCAGCCTCTTCAAAACTGGCCATCTCATTGAGAAACGCCACCGCGAGCTCTACCAGCGGAAGGGCTGCAGCAGCTCCGGTTCCCTCACCCAGGCGCATTCGCATATGCAACAACGGCTCTGCGCCCAGGTAGCGGAGCAGTTTCTCATGGCCCTGTTCCTGGGAAGTGTGGCAAAACACACAGTTTTGCATAATTCCGGGCTCAAACTGACAGGCGGTCAGCAAGGCTGCCGAAGCGATGAAACCGTCAATGAGCAGAATCATCCTCCGGCGGTATGCTTCAAGCATAGCCCCGACCATCATGGCAATCTCCAACCCCCCAAAGGTAGCAAGAGTTTCCAGCGGGGTGGCCGGATGATATTTCAGGCTGATCTCCTCCAGCAGGGCTATCTTTCGTTTCAAGCCCTCCCCTTGCACCCCCGTTCCTGAACCTGTGCATTCTGCCACACTCAGGCCCGTAAAACAGTGCATAAGCAGGGACGAAGGAGAGGTATTCCCGATGCCCATTTCCCCGAAACCCAGAGTATTGCACCCCAAATCTGCTTCGGCTCTGACCAACTCAGCTCCCTTGAGCATCGCCTGCTCACACTCAGCGAAGGTCATGGCCGGCTCCAGACGCATATTGCGGCTTCCGTAACGAATTTTGGCCGGAATCACTGGTATTCCGGGAGGAAAATCATAATCCACCCCGGCATCCACCACCTTGAGACGAATACCATTCTTGCGGCAAAACACATTGATGGCTGCCCCTCCGGACACAAAATTGAGGACCATCTGCCAGGTGACCTCTTTGGGATACAGACTCACACCCTCTTCGGTAACGCCATGGTCTGCAGCGAATACCAGCAATGCCGGTTCGCTGATCCTTGGGGATAGCGTTTGCTGAATCATCCCGATTTGCAGGGCTAAATCCTCAAACTGTCCCAGCGCCCCGTGGGGCTTGGTCTTCAGGTCTATCTTACGCTGAAGTTGTTCTTTAAGCAGTTGTTCATCCATTCTATTTAATTTTAACCGGTATTCCGGATACCATCAGATACACTTCATCGGCGCTGGCGGCAATGTGCTGGTTCATCCAACCCTGCAAATCGGCAAAATGGCGCGAAACCTCATTGGCCCCATGCAGGCCCATACCCAACTCATTGCTCACCACAATTAAACGGTTGTCCCGGGCTGCAAACTGGTCCCATTCCCTTTTGGCTTCCTGCAGAGCAGGCTCGGTACAGAACCCGTTTTCATGAAAAATATTGGTCAGCCACAGGGTGACACAGTCCAACAGGACTACCCGTCCGTCCAAACACAGTGCACCCAAATGCCGTTGCTCCTCAACTGTTTCCCAGTTTGGACCACGATCTTCCCGGTGTCGTTGTACGCGGGCAGCAAAATCCTCATCCCACAGCCGGGCTGTTGCCAAATACACCGGATGGGTGGCAGATTGCTCGGCAAGTTGCTGTGCAAACCGGCTTTTCCCGGACCTTTGTCCCCCTGTGACCAACACAATATGACGCATACATCTATGAATTAGAATCAGAATTTATAGCCAACCCGCACTCTGAATTGTCGCCCCTGCATGGGGTATCCGTCTTTCTCCGAAAAGTTCTCGTCCAATAGGTTCGTAATACTGCACCCCAGGTCCAAGTGCCGGCCCAGAGCATAACTCAGAGAAAGGTCAAATACAAGATAATCAGGATGTTTCAGAATATTATCCGACACCGCATACCCCCCTTCTGTGGCATGATCCTCCGGAAGGATTCCCGGCCGAAGCGTTCCAAAATTGTCCAGCTCAAACCTTTCTCCGATGTAACGAGCACTGAGACGGGCGGAGATGCCGGCCTCGTTCCTGAAAAAAACTCCGAAAGTACCATTCACCTTACGCACGTATTCCAAACGTCGTTTTACTATGCTGTCTGCTCCGGAGGCCGCAGACAGAGTCAGGGTATAATGATCATGAAAGAGCCAGGTACAGCTGGCATAGCCTTCGAGGATAAACCGACTGCCAAAAAGCGTCCCAAAATTATACCTCAGGTCCAGTTCCAGACCGTCCATCAGCGACCGGTCAGCGTTCCGGAAGCTGATGGCCCCCGATTCGAGTGTGAATTCCACAATACGGTCGGAATGCCGGGTATTGAAATAGGTAATATCGGCACTCAGACCATTATTGGCATCACTATACCGCCATCCCAGATCAAAGGTGCCCGACTTTTCGGGTTTGAGCTGAGGATTGCCCACATAGGACTGCGTCCACCAATAATCCCATTCCGGAAAATACACCGACACATCGAATGTGCCGGAAGTCTTGTCGGCCTCTGGCACCGAAAAAGCCCTTCCATAAGAAGCGTGCAACCGGGAGTGCCCTCCCAGCCGGTATTGCAGTCCAAGGCTGGGTGTCAATACATTGTGCGTTGCCTTGGATTCGAGGGCATTCAAAGCCTCGTTAGCATCAATTTGGTACCGGAGGTGGTCAAAACGCACCCCGGCATTGACATCCAGATTTCCGGAGTGATAGGCCGCATGAGCAAAGACAGCAGCACTGCTGTTCCTGTTATCGGGCTTGTAGGGAGCGGTGGGAACCCCCCGGGCCTCAAACCGGTCTGACTGGTAGTCATACACCCCCAGGTCTATCCCCGAAAGCAGGGTAAACCGGTTGAGCCGGAACTGATCCTGCATCCGCAACCCATATTCTGAAATATCGCTTTCAAAATTCACAAATCCCACAGAGGAATTGTCCGAATAGTTGGGTTCCTTTTCACGGGTGTAATAGGGGCGCACCGTGAGCGTATGGCTTGCCACCTTACGTTCCAAAGTACCATAGAGATTGAGCCGGTTGAACTCTTTCTTTGTCTGTCCATAGGTACCCCAATAGTTTCCACGCACCTCGATGTCATTTGAAAAAGTAAACATGGCTTCGGCCGAGGCCTTCCACCGGTCGCTGACCTGCCACTCGGCCAGGGCACGCACATTACTCATATCAAAAGTGGTATTGTGCATGCGGTCACCGTATGAAGCTTCGTCCAGAATATACTTGTCCTTATCGGACATGTGCAACAGATTGTGTTTGCCAATTTTGTAATCATCGCCCTGCCGGATGGTGGTGGCCCCGATACCTGCCCGAAGGTTGTTCGCAACCGCCCCACCGGCAAACAGGCTGGCCCTGTAGTATCCAAAACTACCTCCTTCAACCTCCACATCTCCGGATAATCGTTCAGGCAAGCCCTGGGTGATGATGTTGATTACCCCGCCCATGGCATCAGTACCGTAAAGCGTTGAATATGGCCCCTTAACAATTTCTATGCGTTCTACTCCCGAGGGAATCACAGTAGCAAGATTGGTAGAGCCGGCCGGAAGGCCGTTGATCAGGGTCAGCGTGTAACTCCGCGAATGTGCCGTGGGCGAGAATCCGCGGATGCCCACCGTAGCGGCTACACCCGGGTACTGCACCACGTCAAGGTTGGCGGTCCTCTTGAGCACCTCGGCCAGATTGTCCGAAGGCAAACTCCCGATTTGTTCCTGCGTGATCACTTCCACCCTTTGTGGAAGGTTTTTCAGCGGGCTGTTGGTACGGCTTGAAGCCACTGTCACTTCATCCAGATTGAACATTTTCATGGTGTCGGCCAATTCGACACCGTAAACCGAAGGCGTGGATATCACTCCCCATGCCAGGAGCACTAAAATAATAATTGATGTTTTCATGATTGATGTTTGATAGACTTTTATCCCGAAAGTTACGGTGAGCACAGGCAGGTCTTCTGGCTTGCTCCCGACTCTGAGGCCTTCCCATCCCCCGGCCCGGGGACAGTGGCATCAATTCAGAGACGTTGATTGACGGAAAGGATAAATGGCCTGTTTATCTTCCGAAAACGGAGCTTACAGCTGCGGGTACAGCTCCCGTTTTACACGGGATTCCCTTTTGATTCCCTTGCGGAAACCTGCTTCACGAATGAGTTGGCTATTGTTTCATAAGCTCCTGATTTTGGGTGATTACTTTATTGGAGACCAGGAACACCGCCGGTTTTTTCGACAAAGGGTTTTCCTGAGTAAAAACGATGGTATTATAAACCTCCTCGATGGTTCGATAATCCAAAACCTCGGCAGGCGCACCCTGTTTGCAGAGCGAACCCTCATGCATCAGCAGGAGAAAGTCACAGAACTCGCTGGCCAGATTCAGGTCATGGAGGATCATCAGCACCGTCAGGCCCGTTCGGGTATTGAGTTCCTGCACCAGATTCAGCACTTGAATCTGGTGAGAAATATCCAGTTGGGAGGTGGGTTCATCCATCAGCAACAACTGTGGTTCCTGCGTGAGGGCCCGGGCAATGGCGGCCAGCTGACGTTCTCCGCCACTGAGTTGGTTCATCAGCTTGTCCCGATACCGCCAGACCCCTGTAAGCTTCATGTATTTCTCAGCCACCATCATATCCGCTTGAGTTTCGAAAAACTGAAAATGCCTTCGGTAAGGCATCCTCCCCAGCAACACATAGTCTTCGACCCGGATGGCCACGGGTTCGGTATGCTGGGTAACCACAGCAATGCTTCGGGCCTGTTCCCGAAAGGAAATACGGGAAAGATCCGTCTGGTTGAGGCTGATGGTTCCGCTGAGGATACTGATTTCACGGCAAATAGCCTTAAGCAGAGTGGTTTTCCCGGAGCCGTTGGGCCCGATGATGCCTGAGAGTTCACCCTTGCGCACGCTGAAGCTCACCGAATTGAGCCGGAAATTCCGGTACCCGCATACGAGCTTCTCCACCCTTAGGTAATGTGCATCCATCACAGACTGTTTTTCATTCCAGAGCGACTCAGCACCCCGATAAATACAAAGCCCCCCACAATTCCGGTAATCACCCCGATGGGCAACTCGCTGGGAGCAATCACCGTTCGGGCTGCCACATCGCTCACCATCAGGAAAATACTGCCACCCAGATAGGAACCAACCAGCAATATCCGGTGATCACTGCCCACCAAAAGGCGAATGATATGGGGAATAATCAGGCCCACGAAACCAATGATTCCAGCCACAGCAACACAGATACCGGTCAAAAGGGAGGCCACAACAAACAAAACGCGAATGGTGACCGCAGCATTGACGCCCAGGTGCGTGGCCTTGGCCTCCCCGAGCCTGAGGGCATTCAGGGGTCGGGCAAACATCATGGACACAAACAATCCGGCAACGGAGGCAATCAGCATGATGCGAATCAGGACCGGGTTGGGTTCATCCAGTGAGCCCATGGTCCAGAAAATGATGCTGTGCAGAGAATCGGCTGATGTGACTGACATCAAAAACATCATGCCCGAAGAAGCCACAAAGCTGATCATCACTCCGATAAGCAACATCCGGTTGATGTTCACCTCCCCGCGTTTTAACCCCAGGAAGTACACCAGGAAAATCGCAGACAAAGCCCCGGCAAAACCTGCGGCAGGCAGGATATAGGGAGCCGAAGCCTGCAATCCGAGTACAATCACCAAAGCCACACCAAGCGCAGCTCCGCCAGAAATACCCAGCGTATAGGGCTCAACCAGCGGGTTCCGGTACACTCCTTGCAGAATAGCACCGGTAATGCCCAGAGCCCCTCCAATCGAAAATGCGAGCAAAAGGCGAGGGATGCGGATGTTGGCCAGAATGGTGTACTCCATGCTGGTTTTGTCTGAGAGTACAGAGGGCAGGCTGGTGAGTGAGATATCCCATTCACCGGATGTCAGGGACCACAGAGCCGCTCCAGCAGCCAGCAGCAGCAGCACCCCGACAAAACCGACCCATTGAAAGTATTTACGTCTCATAGGCTACTCTGGCAAAACATCGTTTCCGTACATCAGCCCAACCATGGTTCTAAGCGTTTCCACAAAGGGAACCGGCGATGGGGTACATGCCTGTTCAGAAGACACCACAAAGATTTTTCGGTTGAGGGCCGCCTTGAGCCGGGTCAGCCGCTCCCACTCCTGCTTCTCCTGTGCGCCCACCATCCCCATCGTGACCACAAAAATGACATCCGGGTTCCGAAGCAGCACAAACTCCCGGGTCACCGTTCCTGATGTCATGCCCGAAGCAATATTCCGGGCACCTGCAAAGGTGATCAGGTCATCCATATAGGTTCCCGGGAGCACAGTAAACAATGGATTGGCCCCGATTTGAAAGAATAGTGAAGGTTTCTGCCCTGCAGGCAGGGATGCTCTGATCCGGGCCACCTGCTCACGCACCTTGCTGAGTGCCTTACGGCCCTGATCCTGCCTGCCGATCAAGGTTCCGAGTGCCTCAAACTGAGTGCACACCTCTGCAAAGCTGCGGGCGGTGGGATACACCTCCACCCTGAGGCCGCATTTTTTGAGCATCGCAATCACTTCGGGATCGGTAATATCGGTAGCCACCACCAGATCGGGTTTCCGGGAAACCACCATTTCGACGTTCACCTTGACAGCCGAGGCCACCACGGGCACGGGGCGGCTGGTTTGGCAGTAACTGGTACACCCCGCCAGGAGGTCTTCGGCACCCAGATACTGAATATTGGAAGTCAGGGAGGGCGCCAGGGATACAATCCGCCGGATGGGCACGGCACTGGTTCCGGCCCGGCCTGCTAATCCGGGGGCGGCTCCCGCCACATCCCCAAACGGCCACAGGCAAACGACACCCCACAGCAACACCCAGAGCCCCAGGCGGCAGGCACAAAACCAAATATTCCCAAAGCGAATAACAAAAGTCCTCATGGGCATCAATTGGTCTTCGGGCGAAAGCGGGGGAATCGGGTAACGCGGGGAATGCTTCTGAACGTTGCCTTTTCTGAACTTTACCTCCCGAAGTTCGAGTGAAACACTGGCATCGGCAGGTCTTCTGGCTCGTCCTCTTTCAACCGCCTTCCCATTCAACAAAGAAAAGTGGCTGTATGATTGAACTTTATAACAGGACTTACAGCTACGGGGATAGCTCCGGATTCACACCGGATTCCCTATTAATCTGCTTAGAACCGGATATGACACAAAACTAATTCTAAGTGATCCGATAATAAAAAATGAACACGGCAACTTATTAAGAGTACAATTTAAGTTATCAACAGATTCGATTTTGTATCCGGTGAAGCAGGAAAACCGGAGCCAGGGAGTACTCTATACCAGCTAATAGACTATGCAGAAATGAAATCCGGGCCTGAAACAACACGTTATAACAATGTTATAA
>DFUR01000077.1 GCA_002380425.1 Bacteroidales bacterium UBA4181 | reverse complement strand
ATTCAGGTGTACCTTCCTGAGCCCGGAGGCTCAGGGCAGCAAACAATCCCAGGCACAACCATATCCCTTTAGTCGTCATCTTCATTGAGCAAAAAATGAACCCCCACCTTCCGGGCCAGGGAACCGTCCCCTGCTGCCTTCATGCTGTACGTTTCCGTATCCAGAGTACCCCCTCCCATCTGGGACATAAACAAATTGGTCTGACGCAGAAATTCATCATAGGACTTGGCCGTCACTGAACCATAAAAACGCCCCCCTTCAATCGCCTCCTTGGCGCGGGGAAGCGTGATTTTACTCACCATCAGGTCCATGGTTTCGGTGATTCCCGAAACGGTGCTCCGGGAAAAGGCAACGGCAATCTTGGAAACTTCCAGCATGGACCCATACCAGGACAGGACTTTGTCCGGTGCCCCGACGCCATCCCGCAACAAGCTTTCTCCGGCATTTTCAAGCGATTCATCTATCATCTCCTCTGCCTTGTCCGAAGCCAGACCGGACAGCACCGACCGGATTACTGTAGGGACGGGAGCACCCTTTGAGGGAGGGGACGGTTCCGTTCCCGGGGGCAGCGGCCTATCGGCACTCCGGGTTTTTGGAGACGTTATGATCGTTTCAATTTCTGAAGTGGTCAGATGGACAGGTGCAGGTGCTGCGGCATACACATCACGAGTATGGAGTTTCAACCGCAGTTGTTCCCGTTCCCGGGCTGTCAGCCCAGGAACACTGATTGCCTTAGTCCACAAACGGTTTCGTTTTAACTCCCATTGTTCCAGCGCTGCCAGCTCCTTACCCGGAACAGGCCACACGCTGGTAATACGATCAATTTCCTGCTGACATTTCCTGGCCTCAGCCCACTCAGCTTCTGTCAATCCCCCAATGCGCAAAGCACGAGCCTCACCAACCGAAGACGTCTGTGCTGTAACAGGGGGCGGCAACGGCACAGACTGAAGCAGGGTTCTGGCAGGCTCCAGAGACTTGCGGAATTCTTCTCTTTGTCTTGCTGATTCCTCTGCTTCCTTCTGCCGGTCACGTTCATCGCGTCTGGCCTGGTCTTCGCGGTCGCGCTGCCGCTGCCGTTGCTCCCGTTCTTTGGCAGCCTCCGCGCGCCGGACGGCCGCCTGCGCCTGACGGGCGGCAGCAGCCTCGGCACGAGCCTGGGCCGCCTCAGCCCTTGCCTGCGCTGCAGCAGCATCGTACACCGGGGAATAGGTAGGGGTGGGGCCGCTCCAGCCTCCGACACTCCCACCGGAGATTCTCTCCAACTGGCCGATGGCAGACTGCGCCATGACCGTGCCTGGAATCAACCCCGGCACGAGGAGCGCACAACACACAAAGAGGAAACCAAGAAAGCGCATCACTTCAAATCAATTGAACTGCATTTAGGGAGTCACAGGCCACACCTGTATCCCCCTCTTATTGATATACACAGATGTTCCGTTGATTACTTCGGCAACCCCTTCCCGGAAGGAGAATGCGTTGAAACACTCCCGAAGGGGAATGGCATACTGACCAAACCGGTTGATATATCCAAACCGGTTGGTGAATGTCATCCGGTCCTGGACCAACACAACGGCCAGCCCCTCACTGAAGCGCAGTGCCAGATGATATGCAGGCTCAATGATGATGGTTCCACTGTGGTCAATAAAACCCCACAGTCCCTCGCGCGTTTCCACCGGAGCCAGGCCTTCGGAGAAGGCAAAACCACCGGAAAAGGACGGGGGCACCACCCACGTACCCGAACCATCCAGATAACCGCACAAACCCGGTTCAGGCCCAGGCACTTGTCCTCCGGGAAGGGTGCGCCTCGTCCGGGCCTCCCGGGCCATGGCAACCCCTTCTGAGAAATCCGAGACTTCGTAGTATCTGGCAGGAATCACCATCTTCCCCGTAGTGTCGGCAAAACCCCACAATGCTCCGTCCTGAACCGCAATGCGGCCTTCCCGGCAGGGACTCGGGGCCTGCATCACAAACCGGGGTGTGATAACCATCTTTCCATTGCGGCCAAGATACCCCCAACCTGCTGAGAGGCTTTCCCGAACGGCGGCCAAGCCCTCAGAGAAGGACATGGCATCCATATACACAGGCTGCACCACCCACTGACCGGTCCGGTCAATATACCCATATCCGGAGCCTCCCGGCAGACGGGTTACCGCAAGACCTTCAGAGAAAGGTTCCGCACTGCTCCACTGAAAAGAAAGCACCACCGAACCGGAGGCGTCCAGATAACCCCACAATCCATTTTTTTTGACGGCTGCAAGGCCTTCGGAAAAAGGAGCGGCAGCTTCAAATTGCGCCGGCACTACCAGCCTGCCGGTTGTGTCTGCGTACCCCCAGAACTTTCCCGACTGCACCGGCAAAAGGTATCCCACAGCAAAAGCCGGGAAAAGGCTCAACCCCAAAAGGGCCCCGGCTATCCACAGGCGGAATAAAAAAATATTCAAATGTCCCATCGCTGATTTCATTTTTTCTTACCAAAGATTCTCAGAAAACTTAGGAACAGGTTGATAAAATCCAGATACAAGGTGAGCGCACCCAGAACGGACTCCTTCTTATCGGCCTCAGAACCCTCATTCCCCAGAACATTCATCTGCCTGATTTTCTGCGTATCATAGGCGATCAGACCCGTGAAGATCAGAATCCCGGCATAGGTGGAGATCCAATAAACCGTTTCATTCTGAAAATACAGGTTCACCAAAGATGCCAGAACAAGACCGAGCAGGGCCATCAGCAGCAGATTACCCACGGAAGTCAGATCTGTCCGGGTCACCCATCCGACAAGGCTCATCAGTGCAAAAGTTCCCGCAGTGACATAGAATGCCAGAGCAATGGACTCAGAGGTAAACACCAGGAAAATGACCGAGAGGGTAAGCCCGTTGAGCACGGAATACAGCATAAAAAGCCATACTGCCGTGGAGGAGGAAATCCGGGAGATGGTGGACACCATCACCATGACCACGACCAGTTCGGCCAGAAACAATCCAAACAACACCCACCTGCTTCCCGTGATGGTTTCTATCAGGGGAGGTACGGTGGCGACCCAGGCAGCGACTACTCCTGTGACTGTGAGCGCGAGCGCCATCCAGGAATACACCTTGATCATAAACCTGTTGTTTTCCAGAACAGCCTCGGCAGACATTTTTGGAACAGTCTTCATGGTACAACGGAGAAAAGTGTGATTGGGTAGTTTCTCTCTATCAAAGGTAGAAAAATTCACAACGATTCTACAGGGGTTACTGGAATTTATTAGTTGCATCTGTGCGAGGAATATATTATATTTGAAGAATTGCGTTCCCCCTGTGTCAGAATTGGTTAACCGTTATGATCACCGTACTGGCTTTTGAGTTCAACCGGACGTTTCCCGAGACTTTGTGGGACATGGTGCGCCTGTGCCATCCGGAGATGGAGGTGCACCGGGCTACCCCGGAGAAAGAGGGGATGGAACTGGCCATGCGCAAGATTCCGGATTTGATTCTGGTGGGTCCCGATGTTGCCTCCATGGAGGCTCCCAACCTTTGTGAACGAATTCGAAAACAAGACATCCTCCGGCAGGTTTTTGTGGCCGCCTGCCTCCCTGAAGGGGACCAGCTGTCCCGCCTGAGAGCACTGGAATCCGGGGCAGACGCCGTGCTCAGTATCCCGCCGGTACCCGAAGAGGTTCAGGCCGTACTGCGTCAGGTACAACGCACCCAGATGCTTTTACGCAACACCCGGCACAACCAGAACCTGATGCACTACATCATAGAGCATACCAACGGAGGGGTAGCCGTCCACGACAGAGACCTCAACTATATCTATGTTAGTCGTAAATATCTGGAGGACTACAACATTCAAGATCAGGACATCATTGGGAAGCATCACTACGATGTTTTTCCTGACCTGCCACAGAAATGGAGAGAAGTACATCAAAGGGCATTGCTGGGCGAAACCTCCAGCTCGGAAAAGGATTGTTTTGAACGCGATGATGGCCGTGTAGAATGGACCAGATGGGAATGTCGCCCCTGGTACGAAGCTGACGGGAGCATCGGGGGCATTATCATCTACACCCAGATGATCACCGAGCAGGTACAAACCCTCTCAGAGCTGAGCCGCACCAACGAGATGCTACACAACCTGGCTGCTCAGGTTCCGGGGGTTATCTACCAGTATGTACTGCATCCTGACGGTAGTTCCTGCTTCCCATACTCCAGCCCGGGAATGTTTGATATCTACGGGGTTACCCCCGAGGAAGTCCGGGAAGATGCCACCCCGGTGTTCGGACGGCTGCACCCGGATGACCATGACTATATCGTACGCATCATTATGGAATCTGCCCGGGATCTCACCTTGTTTCATTGTGAGTTCAGGGTCATCCACCCTGTAAAAGGTTTTGGCTGGCGGCTTTGCGATGCCAGGCCCGAGCGACTGGAGGACGGCGGCACCCTGTGGTACGGCATTATTTCGGACATCACCGAGCGGAAGCAAGCCGAAGAAGCCCTCAAGGAGTCCCGCGCCTTATACGAATCCCTGGTGCGACACATGCCCGCCGCTGTGTTCCGAAAGGATCTGGAGGGCCGGTTTCGCTTTGTAAACGAACGATTCTGCTTCCTCAAGGGGCTCACGCGGGAGGAAATTTTGGGCAGAACAGCATCAGAACTGGTTCAGTATGTATCTGTCAAGGCGTCAGCAGGAAACATTCAGGAACGCCCCCGGCAGATGGTTCTGGAATCCGAAGGGGATACACACCACCAGTGGATTATCACCCACGGGGAACCTATTGAACTGGAAGAGTCATTCGTCCAGCCGGATGGTAGCGTGGAATACTCCCAGGTCATCAAAAGCCCCATCTTTGATGCCCAGGGCCAAATCGCGGGGTCACAGGGAATGCTTTTCGACATCACCGACCGAAAGAGGCTCTTTCAGGAGTTGCTCCATGCCAAGGAGAAGGCAGAGGAAAGCGACCGCCTCAAAACGGCCTTCCTGCACAATGTGTCCCATGAAATCAGGACCCCGATGAATGCCATCATCGGGTTTTCGGAATTACTCTCCGAGCACAACACATCTGCTGAACAAATCATTGAGTACACCTCCATCATTGCCGAAAGCTCCCGGCAGTTGCTCTCGGTGGTTACCGATATTATCAATATTGCCACACTGGAGTCCGGGCAGGAGCGCGTGTATGAAAAATCTCTGGATCTTTCGGAATACTGCTCCATGCTCTATGATCGGTTTCTGCCGCTTGCCGAGCGAAAGGGGCTTGCCCTCACCTGCCCTGACCGGGAGGTGCCTGGGGTAACCATTGTTACAGATGAGGCAAAACTCCTGCACATCCTCAACAATCTGCTGAGCAACGCCATCAAGTTCACCCCTGCGGGCTCTGTTGAATTTGGCTATGAGGCCGGAGAGAGAGAGGTTACTTTCTATGTCCGGGATACCGGAATCGGCATCCCTGTGGAATGGCATGCAGAAATCTTCAAACGATTCCGGCAGGTGGAGATATCTTCCACCCGTCAGTTTGGAGGCGCCGGGCTTGGCCTATCCATTTCCAAAGCCTATGTGGAGCTCCTTGGCGGCAGAATCTGGCTGGAATCCAGACCTGAGGGTGGCACCATTTTCTATTTCACCCTTCCCTCAGGACTATTTGATTCCCATTCCGGGGGCCCGCAACACACGGAGCAGCCTGCCGGTGCCACCCTCACCAAGGACACCCGCTCAGGAGAAGGACCCGCCAGAGGCGCCCAAAACAGCCGTGCTCCATCCACCATAGCCCGGAATGTTCCCTCAGCAGACACGAAGGACCAACATGAGCCGGACATGCCCTCACCTGCTACAAACCAATCAGAGCAAACTACCATTCTAGTGGCCGAAGATGAAGAATTCAACAGAATCTATATGGAACAAATCCTGGAGGGAACCGGGTGGAGTATGCTGTATGCCTGCAACGGTGCAGAGGCCGTTCAGGAAGTGTCCTCCGGAAAGGTGATTCATCTGGTGTTGATGGACCTGAAAATGCCGGTAATGGACGGGTACGAGGCATCTTTGGCCATCCGCCGGATGCGTCCGGAACTTCCCATTATCGCCACCACTGCCTACACCACCAGCGACGACAAACGGAAGGCTCTGGACAGCGGATGCAACGACTTCATCAGCAAACCCTTCCACAAGGAAGAAGTTCTCTCCCACATCCGCAGGCTTCTGGCTTGAGGTCCTTGGCGGCTCGCTGCCAGCCAGCGCGCAATCAACCGCAAGAGATGATCCTTCCGGAGCGGCTTGGCAATATAGTCGGCAAAACCCTGATTCAGACACCGTTCCCTGTCGCTGGCCATTGCCTGTGCCGTCTGGGCTATAAGGACTGCCCCCGGATCATGAGCCAGCATCTCCCTGGCTGCGCTGAAACCATCTTTGACGGGCATACGTATATCCATCAACACCAAGTCCACACGAGGCTCATGGACAAATAGGTCCACAGCTTCAGCCCCGTTGCTCGCCCAAAGCAGCTCCAGAGAAAGATTTTTAAGTGCTTCCTGAAGATACAGCCGATTCATAGGATCGTCCTCGGCAATCAGAATACGTTTCCCCTGCATCGCGCCAAGTTCCGGAGGGAGAGGAGGCCCGGAGGCAGGGGGAGCCACACTCACAGGTTCCAACGGAAGATCAAAAGTGAACACACTGCCCTTACCCTCCTGAGAATCCACAGAGATCGTCCCGCCCAGCAACTCAACGATTCCTTTTGAGATAGCAAGGCCGAGGCCTGTACCGACGGATTTCGTCCGATTGGCCTGCTCCAGCTGCTGAAAACGCTCAAAGATGAGCTGCAACTTGTCCTTGGGCATACCCATCCCCGTGTCAGCTACGAAAAAAATCACCTTCTTATCCCTGACGGTAAACCCAAAACGGATGCTTCCCGAATCAGTAAACTTCAACGCATTGCCAATCAAATTGATGAACACCTGTTTGAGTCGGCCAGCATCGGTATAGATTCTTAGATGCTGTTGTGCCTCAGGAACTTCTGACAGGATTTCCAGCTGGCTCTTGTCCTTTTGGAGTTTTAACTCATGGAACATAATCTCCAACTCTGAAAGCAATTCTTTAAGATGACATGGTTGCTTGTCAACCTTGAGTTCTCCGGCTTCAATCTTAGAAACATCAATGATATCATTGATCAGTGTCAGCAGTTGTTTGGAACTGCTCTCGATAATCTCAATGTATCTGTTGCGGGTTTCATCATCCTGGCCTCCCTCACGAAGCAAGGAGGCAAAACCTACCAGACTGTTCATGGGGGTGCGGATTTCGTGGCTCATATTGGCCAGGAACTGACTCTTGTAGGTATTGGCGGTCTCAGCCTTCTGCATGGCCTCCATAAGTTGTATCTCCATAAGCTTCTTGTGCGTCACCTCAATGACGATTCCGGCAACCAGAGTACGCTGTTCATCTCTGAACACCACCTGGCCCACATCCTGAAACCACTGATAGGTTCCCCGTGCATTCAGAATACGATACTGACATTCATATCTCTCGGATTTTCCCGAGAGATGATTTCGCATAGCCTCCATCGCCGGTTCATAGTCATCGGGATGAACAAGATTCGTAAAGTCCCTGTAATGAGAAAAATCCCGGGCATCACGCCCCAGCATGTCGGTTTTTTTGGAGCTGAACAATACTCTGCCCGAAGGAAGCTCCATCTCCCACCAGGCCATATTCCCGGCTTCCAAAGCAGTATTGAGTCGCTGCTCTGCTTCTTTTAACTCTGCCTTGGTTTGCCACTCCCGGGCATGCAGTACAATTTTCTCAGCGATTTTCTCCGGGGGCAAAATAAAATCTCCCAGACTGGTCTGAATGGCCGCATTGGGCATATCCTTGAACTGGGCAGATTCAGGAAGTTGCACCAAAACAGTTCCTCCGGATTCCTTAATGGTCCTGATTCCACGCGCACCATCTGAACCCATTCCGGACAGGACAACCCCAATGGCCCTGGTACGGTAGCTCTCACCCAACATGTGAAAGAAGCTGTCCACCGGAAGGTCTGATGGATCCTTTGGGCTCGTTTCCAGAAAAATCAGCTGATTCCCCCGGATTCCGAGATTTTTGTTACCCGGATTCAGATACACACAGTTGGGCCCGATTTCCTGTTCCTGGTCCACAGTACGAACTTCCATCCGGGTATGGTTGGACAACAACCCGGGCGTCAGACACTCCATACCAGCGGAAAAATGCTGCACAATCACAAAGGCCAGGCCGGTATTATCAGGGATATTGTCCAAAAACTTCCGGACAGCATCCAGTCCGCCGGCCGAAGTTCCGACACCAACCACAAAGAGTTTTTCAGGTGATTCCATAAAGTTCAGGGATTATATGACCGGCATTGAAGGACCATTCCTTTCAAAATAACGAAAAACCTTGACATATCATGGAATCCCCGAGTGTTTTTCAATACCCGGCGACATAGGGAGGCCAGACAGGCCACCATCGGGTCAAGGGGTCATCACCATGGGCCCAGACTCGTTTGGAGTCGTGGTCTCTGCCGGGGCCTCTGTCATCCGGATCAGTCCCTCGTTGTGATAACGAATTCCCCCCAGCGGCACCTGCTCAATCATCACGCTGCTGGTGTCCAACCCATAGGCACGAACACTGCTCATGCTCATCTTTTTCACCAGCTCATAGGCGTTCATGATAAACCGCTGAAAGGGGGAGAAGTGAAAATCGATGGTTGCCAGACGATCGATAATGATGAACCGAAAGTCGCCCATGATTTTGTGTCTTCGCAACGAGGTGTACCGGCTGAGCACATCAATCTCTCCAGAGGCCGACATATCGCTCACCACCTGCTGAAAATAGCTGTTGATGCGGGTGCTAACCTTGAATCCAAGGTTGAAGTCAACCCGGTAGAGCGTTCCCGGAACCGAATGATGCACCTTGTAGGATTTGGTATAGGGTTCATCGGTGATGTTCAGACACACCAGCCAGTACAAATCGGCCCTTTTGGGCTGCTTGTTCAGAATGGAGTATATGATCTTGGCCTCGACCTGTGACGGGTTTTCGGCACGGGTGACATACACCAGATTGGTGGCAAACTTGGACACAGAGGTGTCCTGCTGCAAGTCGGACAGCACCCCGGCATAATCACGTATGGGCAGAAACTGGGTGTATAGTTTCTTGATATTCCGGCCCATATACCACACAAACATGATAAAGAATATGGCACCAGCCAGCAAAATCGTCACCCAGCCTCCGTATGGAAACTTGTGCAGATTGGCCAGCAAAAATGTACCCTCAATGGACAAATACACCACCAGGAACAAGACCTGAATATACACCGGGACCTTGCGAACTTTGAAATAAAAGAACATCAGCAAGGTAGTCATGATCATCGTCAACGTGATGGACAAACCATAAGCCGCTTCCATATTTGAGGAGTGTTGGAAAAACAGGACGATGAACACGCAGCAAACAAACAACTGCCAGTTCACACTGGGGATATACATCTGGCCCTTGAATCTCGCAGGATATTTCACCGCCACTTTGGGCCAGAAATTCAGTGTCAGAGCTTCACTGATGATGGTATAGGAGCCCGAAATCAGCGCCTGGCTGGCCACGATAGCGGCAATGGTGGAAAGAACCACTCCCGGGATTAGAAACCACGATGGCATGATGGCAAAGAAAGGATTGGGCACCTCCACTCCAGGTTGCATCCGGGTGATCACCCAGGCACCCTGCCCCAGATAGTTCAGAATGAGGCTGGTTTTGACAAAGATCCATGCCATCCGGATATTTCCCGCACCACAATGGCCCAGGTCAGAATACAGGGCTTCGGCCCCGGTGGTACACAAAAACACTGCCCCCAGAATCAGGATACCGTGAGGATACTCATGGAGCAGACGCAAACCATATATGGGGTTGAAGGCTCTGAGGATGTCCGGACAGTGCACGATCTGGGCCAGACCAAGGACAGCCAGCATGCTGAACCAAAGCAACATAACAGGGCCAAAGGATTTGCCCACCAAGCTGGTGCCAAACTGCTGGAAAGTAAACAACAACGCCAGAATAAACAGGGCGACGGGAATGGGAGGGATGGAGGCACTGACCCATTGGAGGCCCTCCACGGCGGAAAGTACCGTGATGGACGGGGTGATGATCCCGTCGGCCAGCAAGGCACTGGCCCCAATCATCGCAATGAGATAAACCTTTCTCTGCTTTTTTCGCAACAGGGCGAACAAGGCCAGAATCCCTCCCTCTCCTTTATTGTCCGCCCTCAGAGTAATGAGGACGTACTTAACGGTAGTCTGCAAAGTGAGGGTCCAGATCACACAGGAGACGGCCCCGATTACGTATTCGGGACGAAAGCCTCCTCCGGAAAGGATGGCCTGCATCACGTACAAAGGCGAAGTGCCGATGTCCCCAAAGACAATTCCAAGAGTAACCAGCAAGCCGCCTGCTGAAATCCTTACCAAAGATCGGACAGGCTTGTGTGAATCCATATTTCTGAGAATTAATGTTTCCCGAGGCAAAACGGCTCAAAATGAAGCCGACAAATGTAGGATAGTTACACACACATTATCCTGCTGAATAAAAATATTTTTCTGAACCCAAGACCCCTGTGTATCCACGTGGTTTTCACTACATTTACACATTCCCCAACTGATTGTTTCATCCTGATTCTGACGCCATGGAAAAGAAGGAAGTATTCAAGAGTGACCTCTCCAGCAAGGAGTTTCCCGCATCTGAACGTATCTCGGCCAAAGCCATCCGGCACTCTGTCCTGAGGCACATCCAGCGGGACTATCCTCACATCTCGCACGAAAGCAATATTTCCCGCGAGGAACTGCAAGGCTACCGCAAGATGGCGCTTTCGGAGTATCTGAAAAAAGAGTTGGGTGAGTTGAAGGAATCCGAAATGAAAGTCCTCAGCTCGGTCGCCGAGAACCAAATCCTCTCTGATAAAGTGGACGATAAAGACCTCCCCGAAACCTTTGGACAAAAAGTCGCAGACAAGGTGGCCACGTTCGGGGGCAGCTGGACTTTTATTCTCTCTTTCGCGGCATTCCTGGTGATTTGGATTGGCATCAATGTGTTCATCCTCACAAACCGAGAATTCGACCCCTACCCCTTTATTCTTCTCAACCTGATTCTGTCCTGTCTCGCAGCCATCCAGGCCCCGGTCATCATGATGAGCCAGAACCGACAGGAAGAAAAAGACAGGGAACGGGCCAAGAACGACTACATGATCAACCTGAAGGCAGAATTGGAAATCCGCACGCTGCACGAAAAACTGGACCACCTGATGACCAATCAGTACACAGAAATCAGCGACCGGCTTAAAGTGCTGGAAGAAAAAAATGTACCCCAAAAATAAACTCGGTACGGGGCGAACATCTACTATTCATCACCGTCGTAATATGATGGGGTGTGGTTTTAATAGGGAACTGATATTTTTCTCAAAGAATATTAACCACATTAAAGAAGTGCTCCACCTCCTGCTAACACTTCTATAGTAGAGTTATTCCGGGAGAAGCTCGCTGTTTGATTAACCCCTAAACGCAATACAGCTATGTGGTCCACAGAGAAATTCTCTCTTTTTTGCCTCTCATTTTCTCTCGTGATTTTTTCTCTCATTTCAAGAGATTAAAAGTCAGTCGATTACAGAGGTTTGTGGAGATGGCGGGAGTCGAACCCGCGTCCAAACAAG